>DATIOB010000287.1:0-9726 GCA_035473605.1 Conexibacter sp. | reverse complement strand
TGGGCTGACCGCCGCCACCTTCCCGAGGTGAGCGAGCAGCAGCCGCTCGACCGTCTCCGGCGCGTCGGCGAACGGCCAGTGACCGCTCGCCGGCAGCACGTGCACGTCAGCGCTCGGGAAGACCTCCCGCTGGCGCTCGGCGTACGACGCCGCGAGATAGGCGTCGTGCTCGCCCCAGATCACCAGCGCCGGCAGGTCGCGGGGCGCCAGCAGCGCCGCCAGCTCGCGTCCGCCCGCGCCGGGATTGCCGGTCGCGCGGTAGAGCTTCAGCACCGCGCGGCGGGTGCGGCGGTCGTAGTGGTCGTACATCTGGTCGAGGAACTCGCGCGGCAGCCCGCGCGGCTCGCTGCGGTTGACGATCATGCGGAAGGCGGCGCGCGTCGCGGTGTACTGGAAGATCTCGCCGAGCAGCGGCGTGCGCCATATGCGCGCGAGGAAGTGCCATCTGTAGTCGGTCAGGATCCCCGTGTCGATCAGCGTCACGCTCGCCAGCCGGTCGGGTCGGCCGGCCGACCACGCGAGCCCTATCGGCCCGCCGAAGTCGTGCACGACGAGGTGGACGCGCTCGATCGCCAGCTCCGTCACGATCGCCTCGACGAAGGCCGCATAGCCGGCGACGGTGTGCTCGAAGCCGGGCGGTGCCGCCGTCTCGCCGAAGTCGGGCAGGTCGAACGAGACGGCGCGCAGACCGGTCGCGCCGATCGCGTCGACGAAGCGGCCGAAGTCGTCGGCCGAACCGGGGTTGCCGTGGACGAAGACGACCGCCTCGGAGCTGTCCTGCGGGCCGGCCGTGCGCAGCCGCGTGCGCGTTCCCGCCACCGCGAGCGCGCTCATGCCGCAACCGCCCGCCGCGCCTGCCGCGCGTGCACGGCGACCGCCCGCGGCAGCGCGGTCGCGAGCGCGCGGCCGGGCGAGATCGAGCGCGAGCCGAAGGCGTCCATCGTCGCGGCGACCTTGCCGTCGTGGACGGCGGCGGAGAAGACGAACCGCTCGCCGGGGTTCAGCCGGCGGCCCGGGGCGAAGTCCTCGATCACGCGTGCGTGGCCGATCATGCCGCGGCGCCAGCGGCGGCGGTAGCGCGCGAGGCCGGCGTCGAGCGCGTCGTCGGCGCCGGGACCGGCGGCGAGCGACGCGCCGACGGCGTCGGCGAGCCACTCGGCCGACTGCAGCGCCCAGCCGCAGCCGATCCCCCACAGCGGATCGGTCGCCAGCGCCGCGTCGCCGACCAGCGCCAGCCCCGGCGCGATCGGCTCGTGCTCGACGTTCGGCATCTCGATCTTGCCCTTGACCGCCTCGACCACTCTCCCCTCGTGGATCGGCGGCGGGTCGGGCAGGTCGGCGAGCAGCTTGACGAGCGCGGCGAGCGGGTCGCGGCGGAACTCCGGCAGCCGCGCCTTCGTCGGCATCGCCGCGTAGAAGGTCAGGCCGGAGTCGGTCGGGAAGCCGGCCGCCCACTGCGGGTCGAGCATCCACAGCGAGGCGTCGGGCGCGCCGTACGGCGCGCCGCCCTCGAAATAGGCGCCGTAGGCGAAGCGGCCGTGCGGCGTCGTGCGCGTCGCGACGCCGGACAGTCTCGCGACCTTGGAGCCGCGGCCGTCGGCGCCGACCGTCAGCCGCGCGCGCAGCTCGCGCTCGGCGCCGGAGCGGTCGCGCACGACGACGCCGCTGACGCGCTCGCCGGCGCCGCCGAGGAGCCCGACCGCCGTGTGGCCGAGCAGCGATTCGACGCCGGGCGTCGCGAGCGCCGTCTCGCGCAGCAGCGGGTCGAGCTTCGAGCGGCGCAGGTTGATGCCGGCGCGGCGGTCGTCGCGCGGCGGCACGATCCAGCCCCAGCGCGTCCAGATGCGGAAGGTGGAGCGGACGGCGCCGGCGTCGAGCATCGGCGCAAGCAGTCCGAGGCGCTCGAGCGTCGGGACCGCGGAGGCCTGGATGAAGTGCGAGCAGACCTGCTTGTACGCCTGCGGATCGGGCCTCTGCTCGACGAGCGCGACGCGCGCGCCGGCGCGTCCCAGCGCGATCGCCGCCGCACTACCTGCAAGGCTGCCGCCCACGATGACGGCGTCGAACTCATCCATCCGCGCCGAGCGGGCCGCCCGTGACGGCGCCTGCGTTTCAGTCACGCCCATCTCATCAGCTCCCATCACGCCGGTTTCCGACAGTGCAAGGCGTACTATACGGGTCGCACTATGAATCGCAAGCCGATCAGACTGAGCGGAACCTCCTACGCGGTGCTCGCGCTGCTCGCCAACATCGGCGAGGCGACGCCGTACGACCTCAAGCAGGCGCTGACGGAGTCGATCGAGAACTTCTGGCCGGTCCCGCACACGACCTTCTACGCCGAGCCGACGCGGCTGGCCGCCGCCGGCTACCTGTCCGAGCGCCAGGAGCAGCACGGTCGGCGCCGCAAGCTCTATGACCTGACCGATGCCGGTCGCGAGGCGCTCGCCGCCTGGGCGGCGCGCGCCGAAGCCTCGCCGCCGCAGCTGCGCGACGAGGCGCTGCTGAAGATCTTCGCCGGCAGCGACCCGGAGCCGCTGCTGCGCGCCCGGCGCGAATGGCACCTCGTCAAGCTCGCCGAGCTGGAGCCGCTGCTGACCGACGAGAGATGGGCGCTGGCCCCCGACGGCGGCCCGATCCTCACGCTCTACGGCGGCCTCACCTACCACCAGATGGCGATCGAGGCGATCGACGGCTTCCTCGCGAAGCTGGAGGCCGTCGTCGAGCCGCCTGTCGCCGAGCCGCCTGTCGGCTGAGGGCGGCCGAGGGCGGCTCAGCCCCGCACGACGCCGCGCACGAGCGTCGCGACGCACGACCCCGCGCCGCGCTCCACCACCGCGCGCTCGATCGGCTCGCCGCGCTCCGGCGTGACGGCGAGCAGCGCGAGGTCGGCGCGGGCACCGGGCAGCAGCGCTCCGACCGTCCCGGCGAGCCCGAGCGCAGCCGCGCCGCCGGCGGTCGCGGCGGCGAGCAGGCGCGCGTCGAGGTCGTCGCGGCGATAGCCCTGCTCGCGCGCGCGCGCGCGCAGCGGCGGCAGCTCGCCGAGCAGGTCGAGCGACGGCGCCGAGGCGAGCGAGTCGGTTCCGACGCACAGCGGCGAGCCCTCCTCCAGGTAGGCGGCCAGCGGCGGCGGCTCGACGCCGATCGTCAGGTTCGAGCGCAGGCAGAGCGCGACCGCCGTGCCGCGCTCGCGCAGCAGCGCGCGGTCGGCGGCGTCGAGCGCGACGCCGTGCGCGACGTGGCAGTCGGGCCCGAGCGCGAGCGTCTCGTCGAGGTAGCGCGCCGGACTGACGCCAGCCCCGCCGCGCTCCAGCAGCGCGAGGCTCCAGCCCCACTCGCGCACGAGCGCCGCCAGCCGCCCGCTGCCGGCGAGCACCAGCTCGTGCTCCAGCTGCGACTCGGCGAGGTGGGCGTGCAGCCGCAGCCCGCGCGCCCGCGCGATGCGGCCGAGGTCGGCGATGACGGCGGTGTCGACGCTGTACGGCGCGTGCGGGGAGATGCCGAGCGCCGCGACGTCGCCCCCTGCGAGCTGCGTCCCCGCCTCCCGCGCCGGGCCCTCCTCGCCCGACCTGCCCGACGCGCCGTCGAGCCGCGCGAGGAAGCGCTCCCGGCCGCCGCCCGCCCAGCCGGCCTCGTCCTCGCCGAGCGTCTCCAGGAACGCGACCCCCGCGACGCCCGCGGCAGCGAGCACGCCGCGCGCGCCGTCGTCGGTGACGACGTCGCCGAAGCAGGTGACGCCGGCGCGCAGCGACAGCTCCAGCCCGCGCCGCGCGGCGTCGCCCCACGCCTGCGCGCCGGAGACCTGCGGGTAGCGCGCGTCGAAGGCCGCGCACCACGCCTCGAAGCCGACGTAGGAGACGGCGCCGAGCGCGTCGAGGTCGCTGTACTGGAGGTGCGTGTGGGCGTTGACGAGCCCCGGCAGCAGCGTCCCCTCCCAGCGCCGCTCGGGCACGTCACGGTGCGCCGCGCGCAGCTCGCCGCGCCGGCCGACCGCCGCGATCCGCCCGTCCGCGCCGACCAGCAGCGCACCGTCGCGCAGCGGCGGGGAGGCGATCGGCACGACCCACGGCGCGCTGTGCAGCGCCGCCCCGCTCACCGCCAGTCCCGCGCCATCCGCTCGGTCGCCGAGCGCGGCTCCAGCTCGGCTCCGGCGGCCGCCAGGCGCAGCCGCGCGACGTGCGCGTCCAGCTCTGTAGGCAGCGGATGCAGCCCGGGCGCCAGCGTCGCGCCATCCCCGGCCAGGTGCGCCAGCGCGAGCGCCTGCAATGCCAGCGAGCAGTCCATCGCCTCGATCGGGTTGCCCTCGGCGGCGGCGACGTTGACGCACTCGCCGTCGGCGACCAGCAGCAGCCGCCGGCCGTCGAGCCGGTAGGCGTCGAGGTCCCGCGCGAGCGGCTGCGGCGGCCCGTCGGCGGCGGCGCGCAGCGCGTCGACCTCGACCTCGCCGGCGACGCCGCCCGCGACGGCGACGAGCGCGCCGTCGGGCAGCGCACGCAGCACGCCGAGCGGCACCGTGCGCGCGATGCCGGTGGCGGAGAACAGTAGGTCGGCGCTCGGCGCGGCGCGCGCGAGCGGCGCGACCGCGTGGCCGTCGAGCAGCGCCTCCAGCGCGCGATGCGGGTCGATCTCGCTCACGGTCACGCGCGCGCCGAGCGCGGCGGCGTGGCGCGCGACGCTACGACCGACCGGGCCGTAGCCGGCGACCGCGACCGCCTTGCCGCCGAGCAGGATCCCGCTGACGTCGAGGACCGCGGCGACGCACGACTGACCGGTCCCGTGGCCGTTGTCGGCGATCCGCTTCGTGCGCGCGTCGTCGACCGCGAGGACCGGGATCGCCAGCTCGCCGGCGTCCGCCAGCGCGCGCAGCGGGCGCACGCCGCTGGTCGTCTGCTCGCTGCCGCCGCGCAGCGTGGCGAGCACGTCGCGGCGGACGTCGTGGACGCGCCGCAGCGCGTGAGCGCCGTCGTCGACGAGCAGGTCGGGGCGCGTGTCGAGCAGGCCGTCGAGCAGCGCGACGGCGGCGGCCGGCGCGGTCGCGTCGGAGCGCGCGAAGACGGCGACGCCCGCGTGCGCGAGCGCGTCGGCGACGGCGTCGTCGGTCTCGGCGGCCGGCGCGTGCACGGCGACCTGCGCGCCGGCGTCGCGCAGCGTCAGCGCGAGCACGGCGGTCGTCGGGTCGAGCGGCAGCGAGATCGCGATGCGGCGGTCGGCGAGTGCTGTCGCGTCAGCCGCGACCGCGGCCAGCACCGGCATCCGCGCCCGCGCCCACGCGATCCGCGCCGCGCCGTCGCTCATGCGGTCGGCTCCGCCGTCGAAGACCGAGAACGAGCCCGCGAAATGCTCGCCTTGCGGCTCGCATTCCGTCGCGAGTTCTCGAATGAGACCCGAGGCCGCAGGCCGAGCGGTCTCACATGCGCTCCGACGTGCGCGCCCCCACCGTGCGGCGCTCGAGCCACGCTTGCGCGACCGACTCCTCCAGCTCGTGCGGGAGCCGGTGCACACCGGTCTCCAGTCCGCCGCTGGCGAGGCAGTGCAGCGCCATCCCCTGCAGGGTCATCAGCGCGTCGGCGGCCTCGGGCGCGAGCCCGTCGCCCGACGGCGACAGCAGCGCCGTCCCGCCGCGGAGCACGTCGCGGCCGGCGGCGTGGACGATCCCGTCGCGCGCGACGACGCCGAGCACCGGCGGCAGCCGGCCCGGCAGGGCGCTGGCGACGAGCGCGCCGGCCGGCAGCTCGGCGATCGCGGCGGCGCGCTCGCAGGCGATCACGATCTCGGCGTCCGCTCCCAGCTCCTCGCTGACGCGGTGGCCGTCGAGCGCGGCGGCGAGCGCGCACAGCGGCTCCTCCTCGACGACGTGCACGTGGCCGCCGAGCGCGCGCACGCTGCGCGCGACCGAGCCGCCGACGTCGCCGTAGCCGAGCACCGCGACGCAGCGGCCGGCGAGCGAGAGGTTGGTCAGCCGCAGCAGCGCCTGCACGACCGCGGGACCGGCGGCGGCGGAGAAGACGAGCCGCGCGACCGGCGAGCAGCCGATCGCGACGACGGGGGCGTCGAGCGCGTGCGCGACGGCGCCCATCACCGTGCCGGGCTCGACGAGGCCGCGGAGGCCGAGCTGCTCGCGCGCGAAGGGTCCGATCGCCAGCTCCGGCCGCTCCTCCACCAGCAGCGCGCCGGCGTCGGCGAGCACTGCCGCGAGCGTCGCCCGCGGTCCCTCGAGCGCGCCCGCGAGGGCGATGCGGCGGCCTGCGAGGGCACCGTCGGCGAGCGTGTCGCGCAACAGGCCGTCAAGCAGCGGGCAGGGGTCGATCGGATCCACTGGGGCGAGTGTAGGAGGCTGCGCGCCGCCTGCGCAGGGTCAGTTGCGATCTGGGCTGCGTGCGGCTTCTCACGGGATTGTGGAGGCGGTTGCGGGCATACCGCTACAACGTAGGCAGCCCCCCATGTCCAGAAGGAGCGAACCATGGCGCATCAGATCATCAGCGAAGACCATCACCCGACGCTGCGGCACAACGACCGCGAGGCGATCGGCGCCGAGCTGCAGGCGGTGCTCGTCACGCTGATCGACCTGTCGCTGCTGGGCAAGCAGGCGCACTGGAACATCGTCGGGCCGAACTTCCGCTCGCTGCACCTCTTCCTCGACGAGCTCGTCGACGCCTGGCGGCTCGCCTCCGACGAGGTCGCCGAGCGCGCGGTCGCGCTCGGCTACCAGCCCGACGGCCAGGTCAGAACGGTCGCGGCCCGCACGATCCTCGCCCCGCTGCCCGAGGGGCAGCTGCTCGACCAGGACGTGATCGCCGCCGTCACGCGCCTGCTGACCGACGCGATCGGCGACATCCGCAACCGCATGGACAAGCTGGAGGACGTCGACACCGTCACGGCCGACCTGCTCCACGGCGTCGTCCAGGGGCTCGAGGAGAACCTCTGGATGATCCGCGTCCAGGCGGGCTGACCCCCAGGGCGCGCCGCACCCGGCCGCACTCGCGAGGACCGCGGGTCTGCTGCTGCCTGGCAGCAGCAGACCTGCGGTCCTCGCCTCTTTCAGCGGCTCGCCGCGACCGCGGCCGGCGGGACGACGATCCGCTCGCCCGGTCTGATGCAGGCGCGCGTGATCAGCTCGGCGACGACGATCGCGCTCAGCAGCTCGACCGCCAGCAGCGCCAGCAGGACCGTCAGCTGGATCCGCGCGGCGGCGGCCGGCGAGGCGCCGCCGAGCAGCAGGCCGACGAAGGTCCCGGGCAGCGTCACCAGCCCGACGCTGCGGGTCTGGTCGATCGCCGGCACGAGCCCGGTCGTGATCGCCTGGCGCGTGAAGGGCGCCAGCGCCGTGCGGGCCGCGTCGCCGAGCGCCAGCCGCGCCTCCAGCTCGTCGCCGCCGCGCGCGAGCGCCTCCAGCAGGCGGCGGCCGGTCAGCGTCGTCGCCGCCATCGCGCCGCCGATCAGGATGCCGGCGGTCGGGATCGCCGCCCGCGGGGTCACGTCGAAGGCGCCGACGGCGAGCAGGATCGCCGTCGCCGACAGCGCCGGCACGGCGATCGCCAGCGCAGCCGCCCGGCGCGCGCCCGGCAGGCCGCGCAGCCGTCCGCCGGCCGTCAGCGCCGCGGTCACCACCATCACCGCGACGAACGCGACCGCCAGCGCCGGCACGCGGAAGACGAGCGCCACGACCGCGCCGACCGCGGCCAGCTGCACCGCGGCGCGCACCGCCGCGGTCACCAGCGGCCGCGCCAGCCCGAGCTCGTAGCGCCAGGCGAGCAGCGCCGCACCGAGCGCGAAGGCGGCGCCCGCGACGACCTGTGCGACCGCCTGGCTCATCGCGCCTCACCCGCGCCAGGCTTTGCATCAGCCGCGCCGTGCTTTGCATCAGCCGCGCCGCGCTCCCCCTCACCCGCGCCCAGGATCTCCTCGGGCGTGCCGGTCACGGCGCGGCCGTCGCGCAGCGCGATCGCGCGGTCGGCGACGGCGGCGGCGAAGCCGAGGTCGTGCGTCGCGGCGAGGACGCCGAGGCCGTCGGCGGCGAGCCCGCGCAGCGTCTCGCCGACGTGCGCCGCCGCGGCGGCGTCGAGCGCGGCGGTCGGCTCGTCGAGCAGCAGCAGCTCCGGTCCGCGCGTCAGCGCGCGGGCGAGCGTCACGCGCGCCCGCTCGCCGCCCGACAGCTCGTCCGCGGGACGGTCGAGGAAGGCGGCATCGAGCCCGGCGGCCGCCAGCGCCCGGGTCAGTGCGGCGTCGCTCGCGTCATCACGCTCGGTCAACCCGTAGGCGAGGTTGTCGCGGACGCTGCCGGGCAGCATCACCGGCACCTGGCCGACGAGCCCGACGCGCCGCCGCAGCGCGCACGCCTCGACGCCGTCGACATCGGCGCCGTCGAGCAGGATCGTTCCCGCGTCAGGCTGCAGCAGGCGGTTGCAGCAGCGCAGCAGCGTGCTCTTGCCCGTCCCCGACGGCGCGACGACGACGGTGACGGCGCCCTTCGGCGCGTCGAACGAGAGGTCGCGCAGGACCGTCCGGCCGCCGAGCGCGACCGCCAGCCCGCGCACCCGCAGCCCCGGCGCCTCCCGCTCGCGTTCGCTGGCCATCGGGCAACGCTAGCGCGCCGCACCACCGCGGTCGGCGCGCGCCGAGCGGCGTGCCGCCCCGCACCCGCCCCAGAACGACGAACGGCCCGCCCGCCCCGTCGAAACGGGGCGGGCGGGCCGGATGCCGAACTGCGCTTCAGGCAGCTGCGCGACTAGCGCGCGACCGCGTCCAGGGACGCCGTCGCGATCTCGGCGCCGGGCGCGAAGATCGGTCTGCCGAACAGCTGGTTGAGCGCCGTGGCGGCGAACTCGTTCAGTCTGACCGCGCCGGCCACTCTGACCGTGCGCGTCGCCGGATCGATCGCCGGGGCGCCGCTGAGCGCGATGTCGGCGATCGTGCCGAGGTTGACGCCGAGCGTCACCGACGAGCCGAGCGTGATGACCGGGTCGCTGAGGGCCAGCGTCCCGAGCGTCAGGCCACCGCTGTGGGTGATTCTGCCGGACAGGTTCGACGTGTCGACGACGCCGCCGGTGACCGGGAAGACCAGGCCGCCGGTCGCGTTCGCGGTCGCCGGAGCGACCGGGGCGACGTTGACGCCGAGCTGTCTCAGGCCGGCTGCCGTCTGCGCGTTGAACGTCAGCGTCGTGGTGCCTCTGTCGAACGCGATCTCGTCCGTCTCCGGAGCGAGCGTGGCCGTGCCGAGCGCGAGGCCCGACTTGAACACTCTGCCGCCGAACGCTCTGTTGAGCGCCCCCGCAGCAGCCTTGCCGAGCTTGACCTTGACGCCCGCGACCTTCGTCGCGAAGCCGTCGCGCGTGACCTTGCCGCCGGCCAGCGTGCCGACCGTGATCGTTCTCTTGCCGCTCTTGGCGGTGAACGTCTTCTTGCCCGTGTTGAGCGTGAGCGAGGTCAGCGCGACCTTCGTTCTGCCCATCTTGAGCGTCAGGCCGCCCTTGTGCTCGATCGTGCCCTTCGCGTTCGCAGGGTCGATGTCGCCGCCGCTGACGGGGAATCTCGCCGTCATGCCGGAGACCTTCGCCGGCTTGTTGACGGCGACCGTGATGCCCGCGCTTCTGAGTGCTCTGACCGTCTTGCCGTCGAGCTTGAGCGACGTGGTGCCGCCGTCAAGTTCAACGGTGTCCGCAGCATTGGCCGGGGCGGCGACGACGAACGTCGCGGCCACGGCGGTCGCCACTGCGAGGCGGCCGTGCCAAC
>DATIOB010000286.1:0-3350 GCA_035473605.1 Conexibacter sp. | reverse complement strand
CGGTCGCCGAGCTGCGCGGCGACAGCGGCGCGCGCGAGCTGCTGGCGGCGGTCGCCGTCGAGCCGATCCCCTGCGACGGCCCGCCGCCCCGCGACGTCGACACGCCCGCGGACCTGCGGGCCCTCTGACGCCGCGCCCCGCGCTCAGAGGAGCGCACGTCTGCTGCTGCTCCACCGCAGCGGAGTTGCACTCCTCAGGCCGCGACCAGCTCGAGGCCGAACGCGGGCAGATCGGGGACGCCGCCGTCGGCGACGCGGCGGGCGTCGAAGCCGTTCGCGCGCAGCCAACTGGCGGCGAAGGCGGCGCGCGGGCCGCTCGCGCAGGCGACCGCGAGCGGTCCGGCCGGCAGGCTGGCCGCCTCGGCGCGCAGGCGCTGCAGCGGCAGATGGACGCCGCGCGCGAGATGGGCCTCGCCCCACTCCGGCGCGTCGCGCACGTCGACGAGCGTGATCGTGCCGGCGGCCAGCCGCTCCGCGAGCTGCTCGACTGCCAGCGACGGAACCTGCGCGACCGCCGAAGCGTCGAGCAGGTCGGCCGTCGCGAGCCCGCGGACGCGGTCGAGGCCGACGGCGCGCAGCCGCCGCGCCAGCTCGCGCGCGCCGTCGAGGTCGGCGCCCAGCACGACCAGCTCCTGCGCCGGGTCGAGCACCCACGCGGCGCGCGTGCCGAGGCCGTTGCCGCGCAGCGCGAGGCTGAGCGATCCGGGCAGGTGCGCGGCGTCGAAGGCGTCGGCGTCGCGGCCGTCGAGCAGCGTCGCGCCGTCGGCGAGGGCTTGCGCGAGGCCGTCGGCGTCGAGGGCGGGCAGCGCGTCGTCCGCCGCGCCGACGGCGTCCGCGCCGCCGCGCGAGCCGCGCACGACCCCGGGCGCCACCCCTCTGTTGCGCGCGACGACCTGCTCGACCGTCGGCGGACGCGCCGGCAGCGAGGCGATCAGCCGCTGCGCCAGCTCGTCGGCGCCGACCGCCAGCAGCGGGTTGGCGAGCCGCTCGAAGCCGAGCGTCGAGCTGGTCTTGCGCGACAGGCCGGGACCGCCGCAGAGCGAGCCGCCGACGTGGCCGGGCCACAGCTCGACGCTCGCGGGCAGCGCGCCGATCCGCGCGAGCGTCGCGTGCAGCGCCCGCGCGCCGTCGGCCGGATCCACCGCCAGATCGGGCCGCGCGAGGTCGCCGACGAGCAGCGAGTCGCCGCTCAGCAGCATCCACGGCTCGTCGCTGCGCGAGCGGTCGGCGACGAGCAGGACGATGTGCTCCGGACGGTGACCGGGCGCCGCCAGCGCCGTGATCCGCAGCACGCCGAGGTCGAAGCTCTCCTCGTCGCGCAGCGGCGTGCCGGCGCCGTCGTCGTAGCCGGCGTCGGCCGGCAGCCGGATCGCGGCGCCGGTCCGCTGCGCGAGCAGCCCGCGACCGGAGACGTGGTCGGCGTGCACGTGCGTCTCGACGATCAGCTCGATCGCCACTCTCTCCTCCTCCGCCGCCGCGACGATGCGATCGACGTCGAGGCCGGGATCGACGACGACCGCGCGGCCGTCGTCGCCGAGCAGATAGCAGGCGCAGCCGAGGTCACTGTCGATCAGTTGGCGAAAGATCATCCTTGTCTCCTGTTCAGAGCGAGAAAGTCGAGTTTACGTGGTGAACCCGCCATCGCCTGTTCCATTCGGTATGCCCACGCTCAAGGGCTCAACACCCGCAGCAGCACGTCGACGACGTGCTCGGTGCGCGCTGCGATGAAGGCATCGGTCCAGGTCGCGTAGCCCATGCCGGCGAGCATCGTCGCGTCGTGCTCGAGCGGGAACCAGCAGAGCGCGATCAGCGTGATCAGCAGGTGGCCGCGGTCGAGTGACGGCCTGCCGCTCTGCGGAAGCGAGTCGATGAAGCGGTCGATGCCGCGTTCGAGCACCTGCGAGTGGCGCGGGACGGTCGCGCGGCGCGGGATCTCCAGCGCCTCGCGCGCCATCAGGTGGACGAAGCTCGGCCGCTGCTGGAGGAAGGCGAGGTAGCCGCCGACGAGGATCTCCAGCCCGCGCCGCAGCCCGTCGGGCGCATCCGCGAGCGCCGCCGTCGCCTGCTCGCAGACCGGCTCCAGCGCGAGGTCGCGGTCGTGGAAGAGGCGCTCGATGACGGCGTCGTGGAGGCCCTGCTTGTCCTGGAAGAAGTAGGCCGGCAGCGCGGCCGAGACGCTCGCGGCGCGGCCGATCTCGGCGAGGCTCGCGCCGTCGAAGCCCTCGCGCGCGAAGACCTCCTCGGCCGCGCTCAGGATCGCCTCGCGCGAGCGTTCGGGATCGCGTTTGGTCCGTTCCTCGGCTGTCTTCTCGCTCACGTCGCGTCCCCCTCGTTCGCCTCGTCGCGTGCGCGCCGCACGGCGCGCACGATCCCCTGGTAGCCCGTGCAGCGACAGAGATTGCCGGCCAGGCCGGCGCGAATCTCCTCGTCGCTCGCCTGCGGCCGCTCGCGCAGCAGCTCCTCGGCGCTCATCATCATCCCCGCGGTGCAGAAGCCGCACTGCAGCGCGTGCTCGGCGACGAACGCCGCCTGCAGCGGAGCGAGCGGCGCGCCGGGCGGCGCCATCCCCTCGACGGTGCGGATCTCGCCGCCGTCGGCCTGCACGGCGAGCAGCGTGCAGGCGCGCGCGGTCGCGCCGTCGAGCTGGATCGTGCAGGCGCCGCAGTGGCCCTCGCCGCAGGCGACGCGCACGCCGTAGTGCCCGAGCCGGTCGCGCAGCACGTCGGCGAGCGTCTCGCGCGGCTCGACGTCGACGGTGGTGCGCGCGCCGTCGACGGTGAGGGTGATCGGCAGCCTCATCTCCCGCACGCCTCCAGCGCGCGACGCGTCAGCGTGCGCGCAACGTGAGCGCGGTGCGGGTCGAGCTCGTCGAGTCTTTCGAGGAGCGTCACCTGGGCCACATCTGATGTAGGCCAGATGACGCTCCTCGGCGTCGGAGCGACGCCGGCGAGGGTCAGGCGCGGCTCGCGGCCGGGCGCGACGCGGGCGGCGACGCCGACGAGCGGCAGGTCGAAGCGGCGCGGGGCGAACTCCAGCCACGCCTGGCGCTCGCCCTGCGCGGCCGGGTCGAGCAGCAGCTCGGCGATCAGCTCGCCCGGCTCGAGCGCGAGCTGATGGGGACCTTGGAGAAGATCGGCGACCGCCAGCTCGCGACGGGCCCCGGCCTGGCCGGCGATCACCGCGACGCCGTCGAGCGCGACGGCGACGGCCGGGACCTCCGCGGCCGGCTCGGCGTGCGCAAGGCTGCCGACGACGGTGCCGCGGTTGCGCGTCGAGGGATGGCCGACCTGCGCGAGCGCCTCGGTCAGCAGCGGCGCGTGGCGGGCGACCAGCGGTGAGCGCTCCGCGGGG
>DATIOB010000285.1:0-5678 GCA_035473605.1 Conexibacter sp. | reverse complement strand
CATCCGCAGCTACGAACTCGCCGCTCGCATGCAGCAGGCCATCCCCGAGGCGGCCGACATCCAGCGCGAAACCCACGCCGAGGCCGATCACCGGCAGCGAGATCCCGACGTAGCCGGCGAGGAAGATCCCGGCCAGCGCCTCGGCGCGGCGCTCGGGCGCGGCCAGCGCCGCGACCGTCGCGATCGCGCCCTTGAACAGCATGCCCGCGCCCGCGCCGGCGACGATGCCGCCCGCGAGGAACAGCGCGAGGCTCGGCTGCGGCAGCCAGACGGCCGCGACGACGACGGAGAGGCCGAACAGCAGCGTCGCGATCCCGGCCGCGAGCGCCTCGCGCGCGCCGCGCGTCGCGATCGCCGCCTGCCCGACGACACCCCCGGCGAAGACGACGAAGGCGGCCGCGCCGGCGAGCGCGTGCGAGGTGTGACCGAGCGTGCCGGCGATGAAGCTCGGCGCCAGCGAGGTGAAGAGGCCGAGGGTCGCGAAGGCGATCGCGGCGGCCGCGCCGGCGGCGAAGTAGCGCCCGCGCGCGGCGGCCGGGACGGAGACGTGCTGCGGCCGGTAGCGCGGCCGCGGCGACGGCAGCTCGCGCTCGTCGGGGCTCAGCGCGACGACGACGAGCGCGACCGTCAGCGCCGCGATCGAGACCGCGTACGGGACCACGAGCGGATCGCCGACCCACTGCGCCAGCATCCCCGCGACGAGCGGGCCGAGGCCGATCCCGCCGAGGTTGGCGGCGGTCCCGACCAGCTGCGCCCGCCGCGGCGAGGCATCCGGCCGGCGCGCGCTGTGCAGCTCCGCGATCCAGGCGGTCGCGGTCGCCGTCACGGCGCCGACGGCAAGCCCGCTCAGGACGCGCGCGACGAGCAGCGCGGCGAGGCCGTGCCACAGCAGGAAGACGATCGCGCTGACGATGCTCAGCAGCAGCGCCGGGATCAGCACGCGGCGGCGCCCGTGCCAGTCGGACAGGTGGCCGACCGTGAAGAGGCTGACGACGACGCCGGCCGCGTAGGCGGCGAAGACGATCGTGACGACGAACGAGGAGAAGCCGTCGCGCGCCTGGTAAATCGCGTACAGCGGCGTCGGCACGGCGCAGAAGGCCATCACGACGAGGAAGGCGTACGCGACGGCCCAGAAGCCGAAGCCGTGGCGGGCGGTGCGAGTCGGTGGTGCTGCCGGTGCGACGATCATGGATTCAGGGTGCCATCGCGCTTGATCGCCTACAACGCAGATGCAAGCTGGCTTCATCACCTGATGCGATCAAGCTTCGGTACAGTGCGTCGATGGAGCTGCGCCACCTGCGAGCGTTCGTCGCCGTCGCCGACCAGCGCAGCTTCACGCGCGCGGCCGACGAGCTGCAGGTCGTGCAGAGCGCCGTCTCCGCTTCGATCCGCGGGCTGGAGCAGGAGCTGGGGATCGCCGTCTTCACGCGCACGACGCAGCGCGTTGACCTGACCGACGCCGGCCGCGCGCTGCTGCCGGAGGCGCGCCGCGCGCTGGCGGCGCTCGACGGCGGACGCCAGGCGGTCGAGCAGGTCCGCGGCGGCCTGCGCGGTCGCGTCGAGGTCGGCACGATGCAGGCGCAGGCGATGCGCGCCGTCAGCGTCGCGGCGATCGTCGCGCGGTTCCGCCGCGACCATCCCGCCGTCGAGGTGCGCGTGCGCCACACCGGCGCCTCCGCCGACAGCGTCGCGATGGTCGCCGACGGCCGTCTCGAGCTGGCCTTCGCCGCCTTCACCGGCCGGCCGCCCGCGGGCGCCGCGCTGCACCGGCTCGACAGCGAGGAGATGCAGCTCGCCTGCGCTCCGGACCATCCGCTGGCCGGGCGCGCGAACGTGACCTGGGCGCAGCTCGCCGACGAGCCGTTCGTCGACCTGCTGCTCGGCTGGGGCACGCGGATGGCGGCCGATCGCGCCGCCGCGGCGGCCGGCGTCGAGCGGCGGATCGTCTACGAGCTGAACGACGCCGAGAGCATCATCGACTTCACGCGCCACGGGCTGGCGGTCGCGCTGCTGCCGCCGTCGCTGGCGCGCCGCGCCGCCGGGGTCGTCTTCGTGCCGATCGCGCGCGGGGCACCGCACTTCACGACCTCGCTGGTGCTGCCTGACGACCGTCCGCGCTCGCCGGCGGCGGTCGCGCTGGCCGAGATCGCGCTCGCGTCCGTCAGACGGTGACGCGGCGCAGCGAGGCGGGCGCCCGCGCCACGTCGCGCGACGCTACGCCGCGACCTTCGACCGCTCGCGGGAGGCTTCGATCTCCTCCGCCACCTGCTGCTCGGTCAGCAGCGAGGTCGGGCTGATCAGCCGCTCGCGGCGGTTGCGCGCGACGATCGTCCACATCCAGCGCGCGACGGCCTCGAAGCGGTTGCCCCAGCCGACCAGGTACGCGACGTGGACGAAGGCCCAGATGTAATAGGCGAGCTGGCCGGTCAGCTTGACGCCTCTGACCTTCGCGACCGCGCGCGTGCGCCCGATCGTCGCCATCGTGCCCTTGTCCTTGTAGGAGAACGACGGCGGCTCCGGGTACTCGTTGATGCGCGCCGAGATCACCTTCGCGACGTACTTGCCCTCCTGGATCGCGGCCTGCGCGACGCCTGGGACGCCGGGGCGCGCGACCATGTCACCGATCGCGAAGACCTCGGGGTGGACCGGCAGCGTCAGGTCGTGGCGGACGAGCAGGCGGCCGGCGCGGTCGGTGCTCGTGCCCGACTCCTCCGCCAGCATGCTCGCCAGCGGCGATGCCTGCACGCCGGCGGCCCACAGCACGGTGCGCGCGGGGATGCGGCGCGTCTCGCCGCCCTCGGTCGGGCGCACGTCGATGCCGTCCTCGTCGATGTCGACGGCCATCGCGCCCAGCTCGACGTCGACGCCGAGCTTGCGCAGGTCCTGCTCGGCGTGGTCGCGCAGCTTCTCGGGGAACGGCGGCAGGACGCTCGGGGCGGCGTCGAGCAGCACGACTCTGGCGGCGCGCGTGTCGATCGCGCGGTGCTCCTTCTTCAGCACGCGGCGCGCGAGGATCGCGATCTGCCCGGCCAGCTCGACGCCGGTCGGGCCGGCGCCGACGACGACGAAGGTCAGCAGCGCGTCGCGCTCCTCCTGCGTCTGCGCCTGCTCGGCCAGCTCGAAGGCCCAGAGGATGCGGCTGCGGACGCGGTTGGCGTCGTCGAGCGTCTTCATCCCGGGCGCGTCGGGCGCCCAGTCGTCGTTGCCGAAGTACGAGTGCGTGGCGCCGGCGGCGACGATCAGCGTGTCGTACTCGATCTCCATCTCGTGCTGCGCGACGGCGTGCACGACTCTTCGCTCGAGGTCGAAGCGCTCGACTTCACCCATCAGCACGCGCACGTTGTCCTGCCCGCGGAAGAGCGTCCGCAGCGCCGGCGCGATCTGGCCGGGCGACAGGACGCCGGTGGCGACCTGGTAGAGCAGCGGCTGGAAGAGGTGGTGGTTGTTGCGGTCGATCAGCGTGACGTCGACCGGCAGTCGCTTGAGCGCCTTCGCGGCGCGCACGCCGCCGAAGCCGCCACCGACGATCACGACGCGGTGCCGGCGGGATGGGTTGAGGGCCTTGTCACCCATGTCAGCGCTCCTCAGCGACGGGTTGAGATCGAACAGCTTCGACCTGAATGTCGCAGGAGAATCTGGTGCCTTATGTGAGATCGCTCGCACAGATCGAGCGCTACACTTCGCGGCGCGCTGTTTGGCCTCTACCTTCGGCGCCGGGCCCCGGGACGCGTCACTTCGTCCGCGGGGCCAACTTTTGCCCTATTCCGCCTGGCGGCCGAGCAGGCCGACGAAGCGGTCGATGCGGCGGCGCTCGGCGTCGGGGAGCGCGCCGTCGACCTCGACCAGCAGCGTCATCGGGCCGCGGTCGCGCGCCCAGGCGCGCACGCGCGGGCTGAAGTCGGGGCCGAGCCAGACGAGCGGCAGCGCACCGGCGTGGGTGATCACCGTCTCGTCCTGGCGCTCGTCGTCGGGCTCGGTCCGCACGACGGCGATCGTGCGCTGCCCGAGCGCGTGGGCGATCGCGTCGATCCCGTCGAGGCCGCTGGCGTCGGGCAGCAGCGCGAGGTCGCCGTCCTGCAGCAGCTCCGAGGCCCACGCCTCGGCGTCGGCGAGCGCCGCGGGGACGCAGACCATGTGGAAGAGCGGTTCGGCCATGCGCGGAAACGTATCGGCTCGCGGCCGTGCGCGTCAGCGCCCCGCCGCGCAGCGGGGCGCTCTCGGCAGCAGCGTCGGATCGCCCACACCGGCTGTGGGCGATCTGACGGTGCTCAGACCGGCACGCGCTCCTTCGCCTCCGCCGGCACCGGGTCGTGCCGCTCCAGCGCCGCGCCCTCCACGTCGACGCGCGGGAGGATGCGGTCGAGCCAGCGCGGCAGCCACCACGCGCGCTCGCCCATCAGTGCCATCAGCGCCGGGATCAGGGTCATCCGCACGACGAAGGCGTCGATCAGGATGCCGAACGCGAGCGCGAAGCCGATCGACTTGATGATCGCGTCGTCCTCGATGATGAAGCCGGAGAAGACCGCTCCCATGATCAGCGCCGCCGCCGTCACGACCCGGCCGCTGTGGCGGAAGCCCTCGGTCACCGACTCGGTCGGCCCCGCGCCGTGGACGTGCTCCTCGCGCATCCGCGAGACGAGGAAGACCTGGTAGTCCATCGCCAGCCCGAACAGGATCCCGATGATCAGGATCGGCAGCAGCGAGATGATCGGCCCCGTCTGCGCGACCCCGATCAGCTCGGCGCCGAAGCCCTCCTGGAAGACCGCGACGGTCGCGCCGAAGGCGGCGCCGATCGTCAGCAGGAAGCCGGCGACCGCCGTCAGTGGGACCAGCACGGAGCGGAACGCGATCGCCAGCAGCAGGAAGGCGAGCACGATGATCACGGCGAGATACGGGATCAGCGCCTTGCCCATCTGCTCGGAGACGTCGATGTTGGTCGCCGTCGCACCGGTCACCAGCACCTCGGCGCCCAGCTCGTCGTCGAGCGCGCCGGCGCGGTCGCGGATGTCGGCGACGAGATCCTTCGTCGCCTCGGTCGACGGTCCGCTGCTCGGCGTCAGCGAGATGATCGCGGTGTCGCCGGCTCTGTTGATCGTCGGTCTGCCGACGTTGGCGACGTCCGGATGGTCGCCGAACTCGGCGGCGACGGCGTCGGCCGCGCTCGTCACGTTCGCGCGGCCGGCGGCATCGACGACGATCGTCAGCGGGCCGTTGAAGCCCGGGCCGAAGCCCTCGCTGAGCAGGTCGTATGCCTGGCGGTTGGTCTCCTCCGGCGCGGCCGTCGAGTCGTCGGGCAGGCCGAGGCGCATGTCGAGCACCGGGATCGCGAGCGCGCCGAGCAGCACGATCGGCACCACCATCGCGACGATCCGGTTGCGCGTCACGAGGCCGACCCAGCGCGAGCCCATCGTCGGCTTGGCGGCTCGCGGCCCGGTCTCGAAGTTCTTGCCCTTCTTCAGCTTGTCGCCGGCGAAGCCGAGCAGCGCGGGCACGAGCGTGATCGCGATCAGCACGGCCACGGCGACGGTGGCCGCCGCCGCGAGACCCATCGACGCCATGAACGGGATGCCCACGACGACCAGCGCAGCTAGCGCGATGACGACGGTCGCTCCGGCGAAGACGACCGCGCTGCCGGCGGTGGCGACGGCCAGCGCCACGGACTCCGCGACGTCCATGCC
>DATIOB010000284.1:0-4434 GCA_035473605.1 Conexibacter sp. | reverse complement strand
GTCGAGCAGGCGGTCGAAGACCCCGACGTGCTGGCGATCAAGCACACCGTCTACCGGACCAGCGACGACTCGCCGCTGGTCCCGTCGCTGATCCGGGCCTCCGAACGCGGCAAGCAGGCGGTCTGCATGGTCGAGCTGAAGGCCCGCTTCGACGAGGAGGCCAACATCCACTGGGCGAAGTCGCTGGAGGAGTCCGGCGTCCACGTCGTCTACGGCATTCCCGGTCTGAAGACCCACGTCAAGGCGATCGTCGTCGCCCGCCGCGAGGGCAACGGCGTCAAGCACTACGCCCACGTCGGCACGGGCAACTACCACGCCGGCACCGCCCACCTCTACACCGACTTCGGCCTCTTCACCGCCGACGACGCGATCACCGCGGAGATCGCCGAGCTGTTCAACCAGCTGACCGGCTACTCGAAGCCCGAGGACTTCGAGCACGTGCTCGTCGCGCCGACGAACCTGCGCGACCGCATCATCGAGCAGATCGACCTGACGATCGCCGCGCACTCGCCCGAGCAGCCGGGGCGGATCTCGATGAAGATGAACTCGCTCGTCGATCCCGCCTGCATCCGCGCGCTGTACCGCGCCTCGCAGGCCGGCGTGCGCGTCGAGCTGAACGTGCGCGGCGCCTGCTGCCTGCGCCCGGGTGTGTCCGGCGTGTCCGAGAACATCCGCGTCGTGTCGATCGTCGGCCACTTCCTCGAGCACTCGCGCATCTACGCCTTCGAGCGCGACGGCGAGACCTCCGTCTTCATGGGCTCCGCCGACCTGATGCCGCGCAACCTCGACTCGCGCGTCGAGCTGGTCGTGCCGGTGCTCGACGTCGCGGCCCGCGACCAGGTGATCGACACGCTCGAGCGCTGCCTCGCCGACACCGAGAACGCGTGGGACCTCGGTGCCGACGGCACGTGGAGACACCGTCGCGTCAAGCCCGGCGACGAGCGCCGCGACGTGCAGGCGGAGCTGATGCGCCTGCATCTCGCGCGCGCCGAACACGTCGAAATAGAGGCATGAGCGCGCTCGCGCACGTGCGCGACGGCGGTCGCACGGTCGTCAGGCGGACGGCCGTGATCGACCTCGGCTCCAACAGCTTCAGGCTCGTGGTCTTCTCCGTCGGCGAGAGCGGCTGGTGGAAGCGGACCGACGAGCTGTCGGAGATGGTGCGGCTCGGCGGCGACCTCGGCCCCGACGGCGAGCTGTCGCCGCAGCGGATGGCGCACGCGCTCGAGACGCTGCGCGTCTTCGCCGCCTTCTGCGCGACGAACGGGATCAGAACCGACCAGATCGAGGCCGTCGCGACGAGCGCCGTGCGCGACGCGCCCAACGGCGACGAGTTCGTGCAGCGCGCCCGCCGCGCGACCGGCCTGCCGATCCGCGTCCTCTCCCAGCGCGACGAGGCGTGGTTCTCCTACGTCGCCGCGGTCAACCAGACCTCCCTCACCGACGGGATCGTGCTCGACATCGGCGGCGGCTCGCTCGAGCTGGTCGCGGTCGAGCAGCGGCAGGCGGTCGAGTGCGTCTCGTGGCAGCTCGGCGCGGTGCGCGTCAGCGAGCGCTTCCTGCACGGCGACGGCCCGGCCGACGCGGACGAGATGGAGCAGCTGCGCCAGCACGCGCTCGCCCAGTTCGCGACGCAGCCGTGGGTCGCGACCGCCGGGCGCGACAGGCTCGTCGGGATCGGCGGCGCGCTGCGCAACCTCGCGACCGCCGCGATCCGCGCCGCCGAGCTGCCGCTCGACAGCGTCCAGGGCTTCGTGCTGACGCCGGCCGCGCTCGACGCGCTGATCGAGCAGCTGGCGGAGCGCTCGCCGGAGGAGCGCGAGCGGGTCCCCGGCATCAAGCGCGGCCGCGCCGAGGTGATCCTCGGCGGCGCGATCGTGCTGCGCGCGGTGCTGGAGGCGACCGGCGCCGACGGCATCGAGGTGATCGAGGCCGGCCTGCGCGAGGGGATCTTCCTCGCCGGCCAGCTCGCCCCGGCCGACCCGCCGATCGTGCCCGACGTGCGCAGAGCGAGCGTCGTCAACCTCGCGCGCCAGCACGGCGTCGACCTCGTCCACGCCGAGCACATCGCCGAGCTGGCCGACCAGCTCGTCGGCGCGCTGCCGGGCGCGGGCCTGCCGGCGCCCGGCGAGCCCGAGCTGGTCGACGCCGCCGCGCTGCTGCACGACGTCGGCATGGCCGTCGACTACGACGACCACCACAAGCACTCGAGCTACCTGATCCTCGGCTCCGGCCTGCCCGGCTACACGCCGCGCGAGGTCGCGCTCGTCGCGCTGATGGCGCGCTACCACCGCAAGGGCTCGCCGGCGCTCGGCACCTTCGCGCCGCTGTGCGAGCAGGGCGACGACGAGCTGCTGCTGCGCGGCGCGGCGCTGCTGCGGATCGCCGAGCAGCTCGAGCGCAACCGCGACCAGGTCGTCCGCAGCGCCCGCCTGCGGCGCGACGAGGACGACGAGGACGGCGTCGTGCTGGAGCTGGACGCCGACGGCGACACGGTCGTCGCGGAGTGGGCCGCGCTGCGCCAGGGCGACCTCTTCGCGCGCGCCTTCGGCGCCTCGCTGACGATCGCGCGCAGCTAGGGTCGGCGCGGCCCCGGCGACAGGGTCGGGGCAGGGTGCCCCAGGGGCAATCCTGGGGAGGCGTCCCGCTGTGGCGGGGAGCGCCGCGCGGTGGAGTGGCATTCATGCACTCACGTCTCAAGGCCGTCGTCGCAACGGCCATCGCCTCCGCCGCGCTGCTCGCCGCAGCCGCGCCCGCCGCCCAGGCCGACTCGATCGCCTACGTCAAGGACGGCAACATCTGGCTGTCCACCTCCGACGGCGCCCGGCAATACCAGGTCACCACCGCCGGCGGCTACTCGACCGTCTCGCAGGACAAGTACGGCGACATGATCGCCACGCACGGCACCAGACTGCACTGGCTCGGCCGCGACGGCGTCGTCAGAGCGGACTTCTACACGCCGGTCAGCACCGGCCCCGGCGCCCAGAGCGGCGGCGACGGCCGGCAGTGGTACGGCCCCTTCGACCCGAAGCTCTCGCCCGACGGCCGCAAGGTCGCCTACCACTGGTACTACAGACAGATCGACGGCGGCTGCCTGCCCGAGTTCCAGACGGTCTGCGTCTACATGCGCCAGGGCACCGGCTACTCGAAGCCCGACCAGATCACTTCGCTCGACGACCCCCAGTTCAAGTCGCAGACCGGCTGGATCTACCCGACCTGGACCACCGACGGCGACGCGACCGTGCTGAGCGATCCCTCGCCGGCGATCGGCAACGAGGACCTGGTGATCCACACGCCCTATCCGTTCGAGGGCACCGACGGGCTGGCCCGCTGGGCCAACGAGCCCGACGTCCAGCTGCACGACGGCGAGTTCGACCCGACGCATAGAAAGATGGCCTACGTCGCCGGCGACAACCACGAGAGACTGCGGATCTACAGAACGCCGGAAGGGCTCTACCCCTACTTCCCGAGAGGCTGCTACGAGTTCGGCAACCCGGTCGGCGGCCGCTTCGACGGGCCCAGCTGGTCGCCCGACGGCAGCCGGCTCGCCTTCGCGCAGGGCGACGGCATCTACATCGCCGACGTGCCGGCGCTGACGCTCGATCCCTGCAATCAGGGCGCGACCGAGCCGCGCATGCTGATCCCCGGCGGCAGCAGCGCCGACTGGGGCCCGGCCGACGTGCCGGCGGCAAGAGCGCCGGTCACGCCGCCCGACGCCCCCAGAACGCCGGGCGGGAGAACCCCCGCCGGGAGAGCGCCGTCGAAGACGACCGCGACGCTGGCCGCCAAGCCGGCGACGAAGCAGGCGCTCGCCAGCAGAGGCGTCGCGCTGAAGGTCTCCTGCGCGAAGACGTGCAAGGTCAGCGCGAGCATCAGACTGGGCGCGCGCAGACTGGGTGCCGGCAGCGTGCGGCTGAAGGGCGCCGGCACGCGCACGCTGACGGTGAAGGTCGCCAAGGCGCAGCGCGCGCGGCTGCTGAAGGCGCGCAGGCCGCGCCTGCGCGTGCAGGTCACGATCGCGCCGCTCGGCGGCGGCAAGACCGTCACGAAGACGATCTCGCTGCCGCTGAAGTAGGGCGCTCAGGCCGGGGCCGCGACCAGCTCCTGGTCGCGGTCGGCGGCCGCGTCCGCCTCCGCGTTGCGCTCGGCGGTGGCGGCCTGGCTGCGGTGGCCGGGCACCAGCAGCGCGGCGACGACGCCCGCGGCGAGCACCGCGGCGCCGACCCACAGCGCCGCGACGAGGCCGTCGGTGAAGGCCTGCGGCGAGGCGTAGGAGCCGGCGCCGGCGAAGACGGTCGAGAGGACCGAGACGCCGAGCACGCCGCCGATCTCGCGGATCGTGTTGGTCGCCCCCGACGCCTGCCCCGCCTCGCTCACGCGGACCGAGGAGAGGACGGCGTTGGCGGCCGGCGCGAACACCAGCGCCATGCCGGC
>DATIOB010000283.1:0-12790 GCA_035473605.1 Conexibacter sp. | reverse complement strand
CACCCTGTGGTTGAGGTCGGTGACGGCGAGGCGGCAGTGCGTGGCGCCGAGGTCGCAGGCGAGCACGACGCCGCCGCCGGCGGCGAAGCGGACGGTCGCGGCGGGGCGGCCGCCGGTCGACGGCCGCGGCCCGGCCTCCTCGACGTAGCCCATCGCGACGAGCAGCTCCAGCCGCTGGCCGACGGTCGAGCGCGCGAGCCCCGTGCGCTCGGCCAGCTCGGTGCGCGAGGCCTCCGGCTGGTGGCGCAGGATCTCCAGCAGCGTCCCGCAGCCGTTGCTCACCTCACGCCCCTCCATGCGGAGATGGTGGCACGGGATCCTCCTGCCGTGTCGCCGCCGCGCTCGCCTCGCGCGCGACGCGCTCCCCGCGCGTCGCGGCGGCGAACGCCTCCAGCGGCCCCTTCGGCTCGCGCTCCGCCGTCAGCAGGCCGTTCGCCTCCTGGTGGGTGTCGGTCAGCTGCGTGTAACAGAAGCCGGCGAGGCCGGGGATCGCGTGGAC
The DNA here is from genome assembly GCA_035473605.1 of Conexibacter sp. GTDB lineage: Bacteria > Actinomycetota > Thermoleophilia > Solirubrobacterales > Solirubrobacteraceae > Conexibacter. Next base: position 12,291 of record DATIOB010000283.1, on the reverse strand, counting down.
CTGCTCCAGCAGCCCGGCGTAGCGGGCGACGAACTCGCCGGCGTCGCGGACGCGATCGTAGCCCCAGGTGACGGCCTCGTCGGAGGCCGGCGTGAAGGCGATCCCGCCGAACTCGCTCAGCACGACCGGCCGCCCGGCGCGCGCGACGCCGTCGAGCAGCAGCCGGCGGCGGCTGAGCGTCTCCTGCTCCAGCGCGCGGTCGAGGCCGTCGGCGTAGCGGCTGGCGAGCAGGTCGGCCTCGCCGTAGTCGTGGATCCCGAGCATGTCGCCGTCGGCCGACAGCTCCCAGCCGTCGTTGCCGAGCGCGGGACGGTCACCGTCGAGCGCGCGGGCGAGCGCGCAGAGCGCGGTCACGAGCGCGCGCTGGCGCGGGGAGGAGGGCAGCGACGGCACGCCCCACGACTCGTTGACCGGCAGCCACGCGACGATGCAGGGGTGGGAGCGGTCGCGCTCGATCGCCTCCGTCCACGTGCGCGTCAGCAGCCCGGCGGCGCGGTTGGAGAAGCGGTAGGCGCTCGGCAGCTCCTCCCACACGAGCAGGCCGCGCTCGTCGGCGACGCGCAGGAAGCGCGGGTCCTCGATCTTCTGGTGCTTGCGCACGCCGTTGAAGCCGAGCGCCTGCGTCAGCTCGACATCGCGCTCGATCGCCTCCAGCGAGGGGGGAGTGAGGCCGCTCTCGGGCCAGGTGCCCTGGTCGAGCACGAGCCGCAGCGGCAGCGGCTGGTCGTTGAGCAGGAAGCGGCCGCGATCGACGGCGACCGAGCGCAGCGCGCTGTAGGAGGCGACGCGGTCGACCACCTCGCCGTCGCGCAGCAGCTCCAGCTCGGCGTCGATCAGCGTCGGCGATCTCGGCGACCACAGCAGCTCGTCGCGCTCGGAGAAGATGCCGGCGTCGGGCAGCGCGAGCGTGCGCGTGACCTCGCCGTCGATGACCGCGCAGCGATCGCGCGCGAGCAGGCGGTCGCCGGCGCGGAGGGTGATCGACAGCTCGAGATCGTCGCCGGTCGCGCCGCAGTTCGCCTCATCCGCGCCATCGTTTGCAACAGCCGCGCCGCGGTTTGCGTCGTCCGCGCCACGCTCCCACCCGTCCACCCGCACCTCGACGCCCAGCGCCCAGTCGGCGACCGACGGGCGCCAGTGGAGCGTCTCGATCCGCACCGCCGGCACGACCTCCAGCCAGACGCGCTGCCAGATCCCTGTCGTGCGGGGGTACCAGATCATGTGCGGCTGCTCGCGCCAGTCCTGCTTGCCGCGCGGCAGCTCCATGTCGAGCGGATCGTCGAGCGCGCGCACGACGATCTCGTGCGAACCCGCGCGCGCGGCGCCGCTCGCTGCGTGCGCGCCCCCGCCGGCGACCGCCTCGGTCACGTCGGCGCTGAACGGCGTCCAGCCGCCCTCGTGCGTGGCGACGAGCTGGCCGTCGACCCACACCGTCGCGTCGTGGTCGACGGCGCCGAAGTGCAGCAGCAGCCGCTCGCCGTCGACCAGCGCCGGCGCCTCGAACGAGCGGCGGTACCAGCAGGCGCGCCACGGCTCGACGACGCCGAGCCCGCTCGCCGCCGTCTCCGGCGCGAACGGGACGAGGATCTCCGCGTCCCACTCGACCGAGCCCGGCGACCGCCAACCCGCATCGCGATCCCACGCGAACGACCAGCGGCCGTCGAGCGACGTCCACGGCCGCCGGAGCTGCGGCCGAGGGTGGTTGGCGACCTCCGCGCTCATCCGTTGAACAGCGCCGAGACCTGCTTCAGCGACTCCTTCTTGTCGCCGCGGATCCCGCACTCCATCGCGAGGTGGCCGTCGAAGCCCATCGAGCGCAGCTCCGCCGCGATCCCGGCGAAGTCGGTGTGACCGCTGCCGGGGTGGGAGCGCTGCGAGTCGGCGAGGTGGACGTGCCCGAGCAGCGCGCCGGTTCTGCGCAGCGACGCCGGGATGTCGTCCTCCTCGATGTTCATGTGGAAGGTGTCGGCCATCACCTTCACATGCGGGCTGCCCAGCTCCTCGATCAGGCTGACCGCCTGGTGGAGCTTGTTGAGCATGTGGTCCTCGTAGCGGTTGAGCGGCTCGAGGTAGACGGCGACGCCCTCGCTGCCGGCGTGCTCGCCCAGCTCGGCGAGCGCCTCCAGCAGCACGGCGCGGTCGTCCTCGACCGAGCGCGGCGACGTGAACGGCGGCAGCGCCTTCGAGAACAGCCCGAACGCGGCCGGCGTGATCGCGCCGGTCCCGCCGACGGCGGCGATCGTCGACAGCAGCGTCTTCATGTTCGCGACCGCCGTCTTGCGCACCTCGGCGTCCCAGTCGCCGATGAACTGCTCGGAGATGAGGCAGACCGACGGCATCGGGACGCCCGCGGCGGCCGCCTTCTGCAGCTCCGGCAGGCGCTCGGCGAACTGCTGGTCGCGGCCGTGCAGCTCGATTCCGTGGAAGCCGACCTCCTGCAGCAGCTCCCACTTCTCCTCGAGCGAGCCACCCGGGATCTCGTACTCCTGGACGAGCAGCTTCAGCTCGCTCATGCCGCCTCCTCCGTGAAGTCGAGCACGACCTGGACGGCCTCCTGCGGCCGCTCGTGCAGCAGGTTGAAGGCCTCGCCGGCCTGCGCCGCCGGGATGCGATGGCTGACGAGCGCCTCGGCGTCGACCTTGCCCTCCGCGCACATGCGGATGAACGTCTGGATCAGCCGCAGCTCGTTCCAGCGGTGGTCGATGTCGCGCGAGACGCCGGAGATCTGCGAGCAGCGCAGCTCGATGCGGTTGTGGTGGAACTCCTCGCCGAGGAAGAGCGCCTCGGCGCCGCCCTGGAAGAAGCCGGAGGCGACGACGCGCGAGTTGTACGCGGTCGCGCGCACGGCCTCGTTGAGCGCGCTGGCGAAGCCGGTGATCTCGATCGAGACGTCGGCGCCGCGCTGGTTGGTCAGCGCCTTGATCTTCTCGGCGGCCGGCTCCTGCGTGAAGTCGATCGTGTGGCGGGCGCCGAGCTTGGCGGCCAGCTCCAGCCGCGCGGCGATCCCGTCGACGGCGATCACGTCGCCGCCGTTGACGCGCGCGAGCTGCGCGGTCAGCAGGCCGGGGACGCCCTGGCCGAAGACGGCGACGTCCTCGCCGACGTGGATGTCGGCGTCGAGCACGGCGTTGAGCGCGATCCCGCCGATCTGGGAGAAGATCCCGACGATCGGGTCGACGCCATCGGGCAGGATCCGGTCGGCGGCCCAGGCGGCGCGGCAGACGTGGTGGCTGCGGTGACCCCAGGTGCCATAGACGATCTGACCGACGGCCGGCGTCTCGACGTCGGCGCCGACCTCGATCACGCGGCCGACCTCCTCGTAGCCCCAGCCGTCGATCGGGAAGCTGAAGTTGGGCTTCGTGCCGGCGCCGCTCTCGAACAGGCGGGTCGTCTCGTTCCAGTTCTTCGTCAGGTACGGGTTCGAGCCGCGGTAGGCGGTCAGCTCGGTGCCGGCGGAGATCCCGGAGTAGAGCGTCTGGAGGCGGACCTGGTGCGGCTCCAGCGGGCGGGTCGAGCGGTCGTCGGGGTCGAGGACGAGGTCGGCGTTGAGCGCTTCGACGAAGCGGACGACGGTCGAGGGCATGGGGCGGGTCAGCCTTTCAGTCCGGTCATGGCGATGCCTTGGATGAAGTACTTCTGGGCGATGGCGTAGATGAACATCAGCGGCAGCAGCGAGATCACGTCGCCGGCCATCAATCGAGCCCAGTCGGTGTTGTAGGCGTTGCTGAGGTAGTTGAGGCCGACGGTGAGCGTCATCTTCTCGGGGGTGTTGATGACGATCAGCGGCCACAGGAAGTCGCCCCACATCCCGATGAACGAGAAGACGCCGAAGGCGAGCAGGGCGGGCTTGGAGAGCGGGATCAGGATCGTGCGGTAGATGCGCCAGTAGGAGGCGCCGTCCAGCCGCGCGGCCTCCTCCAGCTCCTTCGGCAGCGTCATGAAGAACTGCCGCAGCATGAAGATGCCGAACGGCGTCGAGAGCTGCGGCACGATCAGCGCCTGGTAGCTGTCGATCCAGCCCAGTCTCGAGATCAGCACGAAGGCCGGGATCAGCGTCACCTGGTAGGGGACCATCAGCGACGCGAGGAAGAGGTAGAAGAGCGGCTCGCGCCCCTTGAACTGCATCCGCGCGAAGGCGTACGCCGCCATCGAGCAGAACAGCAGCTGTCCGAGCACCACGGTCGTCGACACGAGGAACGTGTTGATCAGCCAGCGGTTCATCGGCAGGTCGTCCCACAGGGACGTGTAGTTGGAGAACTTCCAGTCGCTCGGGATCCACTGCGGCGGGTACGAGAAGACGTTCTGGTTGCTCTTCAGCGACGTCGAGAGCATCCACAGCAGCGGCGCGAGCGCGACGACCGCCAGCGCGATCAGCGCGAAGTAGCCGATCGCCTTGCGCAGCTTGGCGCCGGGGTCGCGACCGTTGCGGTCGTTGCTCGGGCCGTCGCCGGGCAGCGGGGCGCTAAGCGAGGTCATAGTTCACCCGCTTGTTGAGGAACTTGAACTGCAGGAAGGTGAGGACGCCGATGATCGCGAACAGCACCCACGACAGCGCGGAGGCATAGCCCATGTTGCTGTAGCGGAAGCCCTGCTGCCAGATGTAGAAGTTGTACGTCGTGGCATGCGCGTTGGGGGTGTCGCCGAGCATCAGGTAGATCGAGTCGAAGACCTGGAAGGAGCCGATCACGCCCATCACGACGAGGAAGAAGGTCGTCGGCGTCAGCAGCGGGAAGGTGACGTAGCGGAAGCGCTGCCAGGCGCTCGCGCCGTCCAGCTCGGCCGCCTCGTAGTAGTGGGCGGGGATCGCCAGCAGGCCCGCGGTGAAGAGCGTGACGCTCCACCCGAGGTTCTTCCACACGTCCATGATCGCGGCGGCGACGATCGCCAGGCGCGGCTCGCCGAGCCAGTCGATCGTGACGTCGCCGGGGACGAGGAAGGAGAGGAACCAGTTGAGGATTCCGTACTGGCTGTTGTACATCCATCTCCACAGCAGCGCGACGGCCGCGACGGGAGCGACGTAGGGGATGAAGTAGATGAAGCGCAGCGTCGTCATGCCGCGCAGCTTCTGGTTGAGCGCCAGCGCGATCAGCATCCCGAGCACGAGCCCGCTGGGGATCGTGATCAGGCAGTACGTCAGCGTGACGCCGAGCGAGGTGTAGAACTGCGAGTCCTGGAAGAGGGCGGTGTAGTTGTCGACGCCGATGAATCTGTGCGGCGTGACGAGGTCCCACTGCCAGGTCGAGATCACCAGTGACGCGACGAGCGCGCCGACGGTGAAGATGAGGAAGTGAAGCGTGCTGGGGGCGAGGAACAGCCAGGCTGCGAGCGTCTCGCGCCCCTGCTGCGTGCGCCCCCGCCCCCGCCCGCGATCACGCCGGGGGAGGCGCATGCGGGCGGGCTTGGGGATCGAGACGCTCATGCGACGGCTCAGCCCTTCGCGAACTCGGCGTCGACGTCCTTGCAGGCCTTCTCAGCGGCCGCCTGCGGGGTCGTTCTGCCGCGCCAGAGCGGCAGCAGCGCCTCGTCGACCTTGTCCTGGAACCGGTTGAAGTCGGTCAGCTGCGGCGCGCGGCGGGCGCTCGGCAGCTCGTCGAGGAACGGCTGCAGCGCGTTGTTGTCTTTGACGATCGGCTGGTCGGCGACGAGCGCCGAGTTGGCGACGGACTTGATCGACGGCACGCCCTGGCTCTGCTCGACGCCCATCTCGACGCCCTCTCTCGAGGTTATGAAGCGCAGGAAGGCCCAGGCGGTGTCGGGGTTCTTCGAGTTCGACGGGATCGAGTAGGCCGACAGGTGGAAGAAGTTCGAGCGGCCCTTCGGACCTCTCGGCAGCTCCGCCACGGCCCAGTCGAGGTCCTCCGCCTCGTTGAAGGCGTAGGCGCCCCAGCGGCCGTCGCCGACGAGCATCGCGGCCTTGCCGGCGGCGAAGATCTCGTCCGGCTCGCGGCCGAGCACGCGGTCCTCGGTGGCGCCCGGGTCGACGCCCGCTCTGCGCAGGTCGTCGAGGAAGGTCAGCGCCTCTATGCCCTCCGGCGAGGTCAGCACGCATCTCCTGTTGGCCTCGTCGTAGACGCTGCCGCCGGCGGCGGCGACGGCGTCGGCGACCGGCACGAACCACTTCTGCCAGAAGGAGCCCCAGACCTTGTCGGCGCCCTCGCCTCTGGTCAGCTTCTCGGCGGCGGCTCTGTAGTCGTCCCAGGTCCAGTCAGCGGTCGGCTCGGCGACGCCGGCCTCTCTGAACAGTCTCCGGTTGTAGTACATCGCCTGCGTGTCCCAGTTGTCGCTCAAGCCCACGACCTTGCCCTCGTAGGTGAGGCCGTCGATGATCTCCGGGTACCAGTCCGAGCTGTCGAACTGCGGGTCGGAGTCCATGTACGGCTTCAGGTCGAGCGCGAAGTTGCGGTTGACGAGCGTCGGGATCTGCACGTCGCCGGTGCCGATCACGTCCGGCGCCGAGCCGGCCGCGATCTGCGTCATGATCTTCTGGTCGTAGCCGGTGCGCGGGATCACCTGCACCTTCACGGTGACGCCCGGGTATCTCTCCTGGAACGCCTCGGCCTGCTTTCTGCGCAGCTCGATGTCGCCCGGCGAGTCCGACGGCGCGGCGATCGAGATCGTGCCTCTCGGCTCCGCTCTGACGTCGACTCTCACCGTGCTGGCGACGGTCGTCGTCGGCATGTCGACGCCGTCACCGCCGCTGGGGCCGCCGCTGCCGCTGCCGCAGGCGGCCAGCGTCGCGAGGCAGGCGGTCAGGCCCGCGGCCGCGCCCAGGCGCGCGCCCAGGCCACTGTTGCGAAAATCACTCACTCTGCTCCTCCTCCTACGGTCACGTCGATCTCTCCTCCGTCGTGCCAACCGCGGGGATCAATTCACCCCGCGCGCTTCAATTCAGGTGCGTCGGTGCGTCAGGTCCACCACATGCGGCCGACCGGCTCCGACGGCCGCAGCCGGCGCAGCAGGTCGACAGCCTTCGAGAGGCCCTCGTCCTTGGACAGCAGGCCGTCCTCGTGCTCGATCGAGACGACCCAGTCGTAGCCGACCAGGCGCAGCGCGCTGACGATGTCACGCCAGACGTCCTCGCCCTGGCCGAAGCCGATCGTGCGGAAGTACCAGGAGCGCTCGGACAGGCGGTCGTAGCCCTTCGTGTCGAGCACGCCGTTGCGGGCCACGTTGCCGGCGTCGAGGAAGGTGTCCTTCGCGTGCACGTGGTGGATCGCGGAGCCGAGCGCCTTGATCGTCGTGAAGGGGTCCATCCCCTGCCAGAAGAAGTGGCTCGGGTCGTAGTTGCAGCCGACCTCGGGGCCGGTCGCCTCCCGCAGCCGCAGCATCGACTCGGTGTTGTAGACCGTGAAGCCGGGGTGCGGCTCGATCGCGACCTTGACGCCGTGGGCGCGCATCGGCGCGAGCTGCTCGCTCCAGTAGGGGATCAGCACCTCCTCCCACTGCCATCTCAGCGTGCGGGCGAAGTCGTCGGGCCAGGTGCACGTGACCCAGTTGGGCGTTCTGTCCTCGGGGCCGCCGCCGGGGCAGCCGCTGAAGGCGTTGACGACCTCGACCTCGAGCAGCTCGGCGAGCTGCAGCGTCTTGGTCCAGATCGCGTGGTCGTGCGCGGCCTGCGCCGGATCGGGGTGAACCGGGTTGCCGTGCTGCGAGAGCGCGGAGATGACCATCCCGCGCTCCTCGATCTTGCGCCGGAAGGCGGCCGCCTTGGCCGGGTCGGCGAGCAGCTCGTCCATGCCGACGTGCTTGTCGGCGGCGGTGTTGCCGGTGCCCAGCTCGAGCGCCTCGACGCCGAAGCCGGCGAGCTTGTCGAGCACCTCGTCGATGCCGCGGTCGTTGTAGACCGAGGTGAAGACGCCGACCTTCATGCTGCTCCTCCGTTGGATGTCTGGTGGGGTGCGGCGGCGTGGGCGGCCGGCGCCGCGACGTGCGCGCGGGCGTGGTCGGCGTCGCCGCCGATCGTCGTCCAGGCGCCGCTGGCGGCGGCGTCCATGACGGCGTCGGTGACCGCCGCGGCGCGCACGCCGTCGGACAGCTGCGGCGTCCCCTCCGGCAGCTCGCCGTCGCGGATGCCCGTGTAGACGTCGCGCACGAAGGCGTCGAAGCAGTCGAGGTAGCCCTGCGGATGCCCGCCGGGGACGACCGCGAAGCGCCGTGCCGCGGGCGCCAGCTGCTCGGGGTCGCGCAGCACGATGCGGGCGCCGTCGCGGCGGCCGACCCACAGCGACTCGGGCTGCTCCTGGTCGAATGCGACGCTCGCCTCGGAGCCGTCGACCTCGATCCAGAGGCGGTTCTTGCGGCCGGGGGAGACCTGCGAGACGACGACGTTGGCGAGCGCGCCGCGGTCGGTCCGCAGCAGCGCGGCGGCGATGTCCTCGGTCGTGACGGGCGGCTGGCCGTCGCGCAGCGGTATCGCCGTCTCGACGGCGCTGACTGCGGCGGTGAACCGGTGGCCGGTCACGAAGGCGGCCAGATCGCACCAGTGCGAGCCGATGTCGGCGAAGGCGCGCGAGCGGCCGCCGAGGTCGGCGTCGACGCGCCAGTTGGTGTCGGCGGTGTTCAGCAGCCAGTCCTGCAGGTAGGAGCCGTGCAGCAGCCGCACCTCGCCCAGCTCGCCGGCGGCGATCAGCTCGCGCGCGTGGCGGACGACGGGGTGGTAGCGGTAGACGAACGGGACCGCGACGATGCGGTCGGCCCGCTCGGCGTCGGCGGCGAGCTGCTGCGCCTCGGCGAGGCTCGTCGCGACCGGCTTCTCGCAGACGACGTGCTTGCCGTGCTCGAGCGCCAGCCGCGTCAGCGGACCGTGCAGGTGGTTGGGCGTGCAGACGTGCAGGACGTCGACGTCCTCGGCGGTCGCCAGCTCCTCGGCGGTGGCGGCGTGGCGTGCCGCGCCGAGCTCAGCGGCCGCGGCGGCGCCGCGCTGCGGCGACGACGCCGCGACGGCGACCAGATCGGCGCCCGCAAGGCGGGCAGAACGCGCGTGGATCCGGCCGATCATCCCGGTCCCCGCGACTGCGATGCGCAGCCGTCTCTCCTCCATGAGCGGCACTGTGACACTTACGTCGGTGCGCGACAAGAGTTCTGGTGAGATCAACGTAAGTCGGTGTCAGCACGCCCGTTATACAGTTTTAGTGATGTGAATTGAGAGTGCGCGCGCGCCCGCGCAGCAGCCGCCGCGCGGGCGGCTGCGAGCGCGTCGGGCGGCCGCGAGCGCGCGTCAGGCGACCGCGGCGAGCAGCTCGGCGGCGCGGGCGCCGGCCTGCGCGGGGTCGCGCGTCAGCGTGCCGCCGACGCCGAGCGCGACGGCGCCGGCGTCGAGCCAGGCGCGCGCGTTGGTGGCGTCGACGCCGCCGGTCGGGACGATCGGCGCCTGCGGCAGCGCCGCGCGGATCGCCTTCACGTAGCCGGGCGTGTGCTCGTCGGCGGGGAACAGCTTGATCAGGTCGGCGCCGGCCTCCAGCGCCTGCACGACCTCGGTCGGCGTCTGCACGCCGGGCAGCACGGCGGCGCCGTAGCGGTGGCCGGTCGCGAGCACGTCGGCGTGCAGCGAGGGGGAGACGAGGAAGCGCGCGCCGGCGAGGATCGCCAGCCGCGCGCTGGTCGCGTCGAGCACGGTGCCGGCGCCGATCAGCGCCTGCGGGTGGCGGCGTGTCAGCCGCTCGATCGCGCCGAGCGCGTCGGGCGTCGTGAGCGGGACCTCGAGCACGTCGAGGCCGGCCTCGATCACGGCGTCGCCGACCGACTCGGCGACCGCCGCCTCCTGCGCCCGCACGATCGCGACGACCTTCCGCTGCGCGATCCGCGCGCTCGCCTCCCAGCGCCAATTCATCGCTGCGCCTCGCGCCGGGCGGCGTTCGCGGGCGGCTGCGGGTGCGCGTTCATCGATCCACCTCGGTCGTCTCGCTCATCAGATCCTCCAGCTCGGCACGCGTCGGCAGCCCTTCGAGGTCGCCGGCGACCTGCACGACGGCCGCGCCGCAGGCGGCGCCGCGACGGGCGGCCTCCGCGGGCGGGAGTCCGCCGAGCCAGCCCGACAGGAAGCCGGCGTCGAAGGCGTCGCCGGCGCCGACAGGGTCGACGACCGCGCCGACCGGCAGCGCCGGCACGTCGACCGCGTCGCCGCCGGCCTCGCTGACGCGCGCGCCTTCGGCACCGCGCTTGATCACGACGATCTGCGCGCCGGCCTCGTGAAAGTACGCGGCGATCCGCGCCAGCGCGTCATTTGCGCCGCGATCTGCATCAGCCGCGCCGCGGTCTGCGTCATCCGCGCCGGGCTCGGCGAGGCCGGCCAGCCATGCCCCCTCCTCCTCGCTCGTCAGCACGATCTGCGCGGACGCGGCCAGCTCGCGCAGGACCGGCGCCGCCTGCTCGCGGCTCCACAGCTTCGTGCGCAGGTTGGGATCGAAGGAGACCGTCACGCCCGCGTCGCGGGCGGCGCGCACGGCGGCGAGCGTCGCCGCGCGGGCGCTCTCCGACAGCGCCGGGGTGATCCCGGTCACGTGCAGCAGCCGCGCGCCGGCGAGCGGCAGCGCGGCGAGGTCCTCCGGCGTCAGGCGGCTGCCGGCGTTGCCGGCGCGGTGATAGACGACGCGGATGCGGCGGTGGCCGTCGCGGTCGCGCGTCAGCAGGCCGGTCGGCGCGTCGGGGTCGACGCGCAGGCCGGCGGCGTCGACGCCCTCGGCCAGCAACGTCGCGCGCACCTCCTCGCCGAACGGGTCGTCGCCGACGCGCCCGGCGTACGCCGCGCGGTGGCCGAGCCGCGCCAGCCCGACCGCCGTGTTCAGCTCCGCGCCGGCGAGCGTGCGGTGGAACCGCCGCGCCCGCCGCAGCGGCAGCCCGTCGTCGGCGAGCATCAGGCCCATCGCCTCGCCGAAGGTGACGACCTCGGGCGGGCCGCCGCCCGCCGCGCCGCCGCCGGGAGCCTCGGCCGCCGCGCCCGCCGTCTCGCCGCCCGTCGCCGGAGCGGCCACTACGCCGTCGCCGTCAGCGACTCGCCGCTGTCAGCGTCGAAGACGTGCAGCTTCTCGGTGTCGAGCCACAGGGGGACCTGCTGGCCGACCACGACCTGCGCGTCGCCGGAGAGCTTCGCGACCGCGAGCCCTCTCGTCGTCACCGGCGTCGCCGTGTCGAGCGCGCTGGCGCCGAAGGCGAAGTGGACGTGGACCTCGGAGCCGAGCGACTCGACGACCTCGGCGGCGGCGGTGAACGTGTGACCGGGCCGCGCGCCGACGTCGGCGGCGAGCGCGAACGCCTCCGGCCGCGCGCCGAGCACGACCTCGCGGCGGCCGTCGCCGGCCTCGACCGCCCGGCGCAGGCGATCGGGCAGCGGGACGGCGCCGATCGCGGTCTCGACCGCGCCGCTGGTCAGCGTGCCGCGCGCGAAGTTCATCGCGGGCGAGCCGATGAAGCCGGCGACGAACAGCTTCGCCGGTCTCTCGTACAGCTCCTTCGGCGAGGCGAACTGCTGCAGCACGCCGTCGCGCAGGACCGCGACGCGGTCGCCGAGCGTGACCGCCTCGACCTGGTCGTGCGTCACGTAGATCGTCGTCGTGCCGAGTCTCTGCTGCAGCCGCGCGATCGCGGTGCGCATCTCGACGCGCAGCTTCGCGTCGAGGTTGGAGAGCGGCTCGTCCATCAGGAACGCCTTCGGGTCGCGCACGATCGCGCGCCCCATCGCGACGCGCTGGCGCTGGCCGCCGGAGAGCTGGCCGGGCTTGCGGTCGAGGTGCTCGACGAGGTCCAGCACCTCCGCCGCCTCGCGCACCTGCTGCTGTATCTGCGCCTTCGGCGTCTTGCTCAGCTTGAGCGCGAAGCCCATGTTCTCCGCGACCGTCATGTGGGGGTAGAGCGCGTAGTTCTGGAAGACCATCGCGATGTCGCGATCCTTCGGCGCGGTCTCGTTGACGCGCTTGCCGTCGATCCGGATCTCGCCGTCGGAGATCTCCTCGAGGCCGGCGATCATCCGCAGCGCGGTGGTCTTCCCGCAGCCGGAGGGGCCGACGAAGATGACGAACTCGCCGTCGGCGATGTCGAGGTCGAGCGAGCGGACGGCGTCGTGGCCGTCTCCGTAGCGCTTGCTCACGCCGTCGAGCGTGATGCCTGCCATCCGAACTCCTCCAGGTCGCAGATAGGTTGCGGACGCCAACCGGCGTCGGCGGAAGAGTAGCGCGCAAATCCCGGTTTGCAAGATCCCAACCTGTCAGATAGGTTGAGCGAATGGCGGAGAGATCTTCACCCCCGACCGGCGCTGTCGGGACCGCGATCGAGGAGCTGGAGCGGCTCGCGCTCGAC
>DATIOB010000282.1:0-6830 GCA_035473605.1 Conexibacter sp. | reverse complement strand
CACGCCCTCAAGGCCGAGTCTCGTCGTCTCGGCGAGCAGCGGGCCGGCCGCGTCGAACGCGCGCGGCGTTCTCCAGCGCGGCCCCTCCAGTCTCAGACCCTCGAGGGCGGCGCGCCGTTGCTCCAGCGGCTGGTCGGTCAGCTTCTCGCCGTCGAGCAAAAGCAGATCGAAGACCATCAGCGTCACGGGCGAGCTGGCGACCAGGCGGTCGCGTCTGGCGCGATCGGCGAGGCTGAAGCGTCCCTGCAGCAGCTGAAAGCTTGGGAGGTCAAGTGGGACGGCATGCGTGCCCTCGTCTACGTCGCCGACGGCGCGCTGCGGATCGAGTCGCGCAGACAGCGCGACGTGACCCGCGACTACCCTGAGCTGGCGCTGCTGGCCGGCGCGCTCGACGGTCGCCGCGTGATCCTCGACGGCGAGGTGGTCGCGCTCGACGCCGACGGGAAGCCAGAACCATGCCTCGTCGGCGTCGGGTGGCGGCTCGGCGCGCAGCGTCGCCGCCATCGGCTTCAGCGACGACGGCGCCGTGGCGTTGCCGGTCAACGGACGGTGTCGCGGCCGGCGCCCTCGTGCGCGCGGTCCATCGTGTCGGAGTCGCGGATGCGGCCGTCCCTGCCGTGGATGACGACCTCGGGGTCGCCGTGCCCGCGGGCGTGAGTCTTGGCCGCCGCCTCGGCCTCGCCCTGCGTGCCGTGGGTTGAGATCGGCTCGTCTTCGCCCTCGTGCTTGACCGCCCAGCCGTCGTCGTGGGGAACGACGTGAATCGTCGGCATCGGATGTCTCCTCCGGTCGGGTGCGAGATCTCGGCAGATCTACCCGTTCCGCGCTGTCACTTGCGCAGAGGGAGTTCTCTGGTCCGCGAGCGTGGCCGCCGTTGGGCGCTGCGCCGTCAGCGGATGGCGGGTGCGTCGATGTCTCTCACGTTGGGCATCGGGCGGGCCGCCTTTGTTGTCAGGTGTCTTCCGTCTGCGAATCGCAGCGACATCGCGAAGCGGAATCCTGCGCGGGGGCAGCGGTGTGGGAGCTGGATTCCTTCGGGGCGGTAGCGGACCGCGCTGCGGCCGGTGCGGTCGTGGTAGACGATCACGGGTGAGCCGATCGCGAGGTCGACCTCGCTGAGGGCGATGCTCGCGTGCCAGCTGGATGGCAGCGGGCGGATACGGAGCGTCAGGTCGCCGCCGTAGGGTTTGTGTGCGGGGCGAACCTCGCCGGCGAACGCGAGACGCGCGCCGATCGGGTTCATGCCCGTGACGAGGGTGACGAGCTGGAGTCGTTGACCGACGAGGGGGCCGGAGTGGACGGAGATGGTGCCGACCTCGCGGGAGATCGCTGTTCCGTCCATCCGTATCTGCCCGATCGCGGTGCCGATGCCCATGACGGAGTTGCGCGGGCAGCCGAGCCGCGAAGTCAGTTCGATCACGACCGCTTCGAAATCCGACGGCGGCCGCTCACAGGGCTCGATCCCCAGGCCGCTGGTCGTCACGCCGATCGTGGCGGGATAGCGGAGGCTGACGGTCGTGACCGGCGATGGCTGGCGGCGCAGATCGATCCGCAGGGCGATGTTGAGCGCGGTCGGCTGGCCCGGTTTCGCGTCGTGATCGAACGAGACGTCGAGGCGGGCCGGGGTTTGCTGTGCGGCGTCAGCGGCGCTCGCGGCGGGCGTCGCAGCGATGACGACGAGCATCGCCGCGCCGAAGCGGAGCATTCGCATCGCCGGTGCCCGCTGCTCAGTAGGTGAGCTTCGCTTTGGCGGTGACGGTGGCGTCGAAGGTGCGGCGGTTGACGGTGCCGTCGAAGGTGCCGCTACCAACGGCGTTCTTGTATCTGCCGGTGCCCTTGCGGACGGCCATGTTGCCGGTGAAGCGTGCGTTGACCCCGGTCGATTGGGCGTAGCCGACGACGTTGATCGTCAGCGACCCGCCGCTGCGCGGTCGGATCGTGACGGAGCCGGTGACCTTCGTGAGGGTCATCTCGAAGCGGGCCGAGACCGTGCCCGGGAGCGTGCCGGTCGCGGTGCCGGTGTGCCAGAGCGTCGACCCGGACCGTCTGGTCAGGTTCAGATCGGCGTGCTCGGTGATGTTCAACGTCCGGGCGGCATGGGCCATCGGATCGGCTGCCGTTGCGACGGGGGCGACGGTGAGCGCGGCTCCGGCGGCCACGCCGAGCGCGACGGATCGCGCGATCGAACGACGGCGGTGACGGCTCATCCTGCCCACTCCCCTGACCTTGTAGCTGACATCTGCGCTCCCTACCTCGCCCCGAGGTCCGCCTGCAGGCGGTGGACCGCTTCGATCACCTTACAGCGGACGAAACGAGGGCGTATGCGCTTGCGTTGCTGGTGTCTCGTGGGCCGTCTTCGCTGCGCGCCAGGCCGCGAAGATCGACAGGATCGGCTTGGCGACCGGGCCGAGTTGACTTCGCACGGCGGCTGAGGTCCGACGGGCTGCCGGCGCCGTCGCTCCGTCTGCTGAGAGGTAATAGCCGGCGACGCCGACTACCGTCATCACGTGGTGGGGGGCGTCGCGGAGGCGAGCCGCCGCCGTGATTGCGCGGTGGGCGACGGTGCTGACGCCGTCGGCTTGCTGGCGCTCGTCGGCGTAGTAGGCGACGAAGGAGTGGGCGCCTTCGGCAGCGTCGCGTTCATGGTCGACAAGGCTGTCCAGGAGCGTTGAGAGCGCGCATGCGAGGAGATAGGCGTCGTCGATCGCGTCGGCGTCGGCGTCGGTCGTCCCGGCATATGCGGCTGCGGCGATCAGGGCGTGGACGGAGAGGATGGAGGCGGCGCCGCCGGCTGCGTACTCCCACCATGCGAGGTGGTGTCGGGGGGCGTGGGTTTCGCTCCATCGGCGCAGCGACTCGATGCCGTCGGCATGAAGGCGGTGAGTGAGGGTTTGTGCGGTGGCGCAGCGGTCGGCTGCTCGCCATGCCGCCGTGCGGACGTGGACAGCGGCGGGGAGCTGGTCGAGCGCGTTGTGCCAGGTGAGCGCAAGTCGCTGCATATAGCCGCCGTCGTCGGTCGTGAGATCGGCGTAGTAGTGGGCCGTCTCGAAACGCTCGTGGCCGAGAGCGGTGGCGAAGACGTCGTAGAGCTTGGCGCCGCCGTGCGGGGCCGTCTCCTCGCTGGCGCCGTCGAGATAGTCGTAGAGGACCTCGGCTGCGACGATCGCTCGCACGACCGTTGGTCGAAGATGGTGTGGTGCGAGCGTCGCCAGGGTGGCGGCGACCTGGGCGTTGAAGTGCTCGCTTTCGAGCTTGTCGAGCGCGATCGCTCGCCACGATGGGTCGGGGATCGCGGCGGCCTGCCGCTCCCAGTGCCGGAGTTCTGCACGAACGCGCCGGTGGACGGTCGTCCAGTAGTGGACGTTGGCGAGCGCGAGTGCGCGGTAGACGGCGAGGGTCGTGTCCGGGCGGGTTGGGGGCATGCGGCAGTCTCCACCGGCAGGAGGTGCCGGTGAAGCCCGCTTGACCGGTTCGCCGGTGGTCTATTCGTCGAACGCGAGTTCGGCGCCGACGCGCGCGGCGAACCAGCCGGGGATGGCGACGACGATGAGCGCGGAGCCGAGGACGAGCAGGAAGGTGCTGATCGTCGGCCACGCGGTGATGGAGAGGTCGACAGGGAAGCCCGTGACACCCACGAGGTAGCTGTCGATGACAACTTGTCCCAGGATGCCGAAGGCGGCGCCGGTGAGGCAGCCGGCGCCGACGACGAGCCCTGATTCGATCAGCAGCATGCGCCATTGCTCGGTCGGGAGCATGCCGAGGAGGTCGTTTTCCGAAAGCCGGGGCCGTCGTTGCCAGATCGCTGCGCCGAGGGCGGCGGCCATCGAGAGGCAGGCGGCGATCAGGAGCAGAGTGGAGATCTGTCCCAGGCGGCTGAGACCGCCACGCGCGGATGCCTTGATGCCGTCGGCGCGCTGCTCGGCGGTCTGGACGCGCAGCCCGCTCGCTTCGCCGCCGAGCGTCTTCCTCGCGCTGGAGGCGACGGTGGTCGCGTCGGCCCCGTCAGCAAGGTCGATCTCGATTGCGCTCGGATCGTTGCTCGCCCACCATCGGCGGTAGTCCTCGGCGTTCATCACGATTGCGCCGAGCGGCCAGCCGAGATTGCTCGTGGTCGCAGCGACGTTGACCTTTTGTGGGCCGGCGGGGGTCGGAAGGACGATCGATCCGTTGATGCCGGCGCCGAGTTCGTCGGCGAGCTTGTCGGAGACGCTTGCCCAGCCGCCTCTGCGAATCAGCGCGTCAGCTTCGTGCGCGCTGCCGTCGCGGACCTGGCTTGGGGGGACGAGGTTGGCGTCGCCATTGTCGCGGGCGATGATCCAGACGCGGCGATCGCCGATGTCGAGGAAGCTGCCGTCGTAGGTGCGTACCGCGGCGACGCCGGGGATCTCAGCGAGCTTTCGTGCGGTCGCCGGGTCGAGCGGGAATGGGTTGGTGGCTTGGTTGTCGGCGGCGTGGGTGATCCAGAGGTCGGCGGTGCCGACGTAGTCGGTGACGTACTGCTCGATGCCGCGCAGGAGGTCGTTGCGGGCGCCGCCGATCGCGACGGCGCCGAAGACGGCGACCGCGCCGGTCGATGCGAGCGCGAGCGAGCGCAGCGTGGTCGCGCGCAGCTCGCGCAGCGCGAGCGAGAGCAGGACGAAACGTCTGCTGCTGCGGCGCTCCAGTGCGCCTGCTGCCGCGATGACGGCGAGGAAGGTCGCCGGGACGGTCAGCACGGTCGCCAGCGCGAGCATGCCGCAGGCGACGAGCGCGAGGTCGGGCCAGAAGGCGAAGATCGCCAACGACACGGCGGTCAGGGCGACGGCGCCGGCGAGCAGGCGGGCGGTGGTGCCGCGCGCGATCGCGTTGCCGGGATCCTCGTCGCTGGCGAAGACGACTTCGAGCGAGCGTCCGCGCCGCAGGTCGAGCAGCAGCGGCACCGCGGCGAACAGGCACGCGAGCAGCCCCGCCACCACGCTGAGCACGATCGGCAGTGGGGACACGACGGTGCGGGAACCGAGCGTGAACGCGGGAGTGAGGTAGTCGGCCGATTCGTGCAGCAGCCCATTGGCGAGCACGAGCCCGACGCAAACGCCGATGGCGCTGCCGACCGCGCCGAGCGCGAGGCTCTGCAGGATCACCAGCAGCACGACGGCTCGTGGCGAGGCGCCGTTGAAGGTGATCAGCTCCGCCAGCCATCTGCGCCGCTCGGGTGCACTAAGAAGCACGGCGTTGAAGGCGAGCAGGAACCCGAGCAGCGAGGCGACGATCGCGAAGAACAGGGTTGCCTGCGCGGTCGGCTTCAGAGCCTCATCGAGCAGACGAGGCTCTGCCTCGACATCGGTCAGACTGAGACGGTGGGTGTCGGCGAGGGTCGCGAGCTGCGCTTGCACTGCCTGCTCTTGCCCGGGGGCGGTTTCGATCAGGACGCGGGTGAGGCGGCCTGGCAGGCGCGCGAGCGTGCGCAGGCGGTCGACCGACATGACGGCGGCGCGCGCGTCGGCGACGGGGCCGAGCACCTCGCTGCCAAAGATCGCGGCGACTTGGAGCTGCTCGCCACGGCCGCGCAGCTCGACGCGGACGCGTGGGAACGCACGCGGCCGGCCGGTCGCGGCGGACGACAGGCCGAGATCTGCCGCGGTTGCCGATGGCAGCACGACCCCGTCAGTGAGACTCAGCGCTCCGGCAGCGAACGAGCGTGTCAGGCCGCCCGCGAGCGAGGCGAGCGCGGGATCGACGCCGACGACGTTGACGCTCGCCTCCAAGCCGCTGGGGCCGACGAGCACCGCGTGCTGCTCAAGCACTCCCGCGGCGCGCTCGACGCCTGGGATTGCTCGGACGTCACGCAGCAGTGGGTCGCCGTCGACGCCGGTGCTGCTGCGCGCCTGGAGCTGGAGGTTCGCGGTGCCGGTGACGCCGCGCACGATCTCCTTGCTGGAGCGCCCGATGCTGGCGTTGGCCAGCAGGACCGCGACGCTCAGCGCAACCCCGATCGCGATGCCGGTGGCGGCGAGCAGCTCGTACCAGGGATGGGCGCGCAGCCGTGAGCGGGTGAGGCTCAGATAGCCGTAGGGCCGCATGCGGCCCTTGCCGGTCTGCCCCGGCCGGCGGCGGCTGGCGCGGTCAGGGTTCGAGTCTGCCATCGCGGAGGTGCAGGACGCGGTCGGCGACACGCTCGGCGAGCGCGTCGTGGGAGACGAGCAGCAGGCCGGCGTTGCGGGTGCGGGCGAAGGTGGCGAGGAGATCGAGGATCTGCTCCCCGCGCGTCGCGTCGAGGTGGGCGGTCGGCTCGTCGGCGAGGATCAGCGGAGGCTCGTTGACGAGCGCGCGTGCGATCGCGACGCGCTGCTGCTCGCCGCCGGAGAGGCGGTGCGGTTCGTGGGAGATGCGGTCGCCGAGGCCGACGTCTTCGAGCATGCGCGTCGCGAGCCGGCGGGCTTCGCGGCGGTCGACGCCGTCGAGCATCAGCTTGATCGCCGCGTTCTCGACGGCGGTGGTCGCGGGTGTCAGGCGCGGCTTCTGGGTGACGAATCCGACTTGTCGCCGGCGCCAGCGCGCGGCGGCTGCCGCGGTGCCATTCGGCAACGGCCCGCCGTCGAAGACGATCTCCCCCGCGTTTGGTCTGCTGACCCCGGCGGCGAGCATCAGCAGGGTGCTTTTGCCGCTGCCGCTGGGGCCCGAGAGGACGACGGTTTCGCCGGGATCGATGTGGAAGGTGACGCCGTCGACGGCGCGGACGATCTCGGCGCCGGTGTCGTAGTGCTTGACGACGGCGCGGACAGCGAGCCGCGGTGCGCTCACCGGGATGCTCGGTGGAACGGCAGGATGGTGGCGTCGCTGCCGGTGGCGTG
>DATIOB010000281.1:0-7900 GCA_035473605.1 Conexibacter sp. | reverse complement strand
GGCTGCGACGCCTTCACGCGCGCGGCGGTGTCCTGCGCGGCGAGCACCTCGGCCGCGGTCACGACCGGCTCCAGCGCCAGCACGCGGTCGCCCGCGCCGTGGTCGCCGAGCATCGCGACCTCGTGGTTGAGGTCCGGGTAGCCGAGCGAGAGGCGCACCATGAAGCGGTCGACCTGCGCCTCCGGCAGCGGGTAGGTGCCCTCGTACTCGGCCGGGTTCTGCGTCGCCAGCACGACGAACGGCCGCGCCAGCTCGTGCGTGTGCACGTCGACGGTGACGCGCCGCTCCTGCATGCACTCCAGCAGGCCCGACTGCGTCCGCGGCGAGGCGCGGTTGATCTCGTCGACGAGCACGACGTTGGCGAAGACCGGCCCGGGCCGGAACTCGAAGCGCGCTTCGCGCTGGTTGTAGATGTTGGTGCCGACGACGTCGGCGGGCAGCAGGTCGGCGGTGCACTGTATGCGCGCGAACTGGCAGTCGATCGAGCGCGACAGCGCCCGCGCGAGCGCCGTCTTGCCGACGCCCGGATAGTCCTCCATCAGCACGTGACCCTCGGCCAGCAGCGCGACGATCAGGTGCTCCAGCGTGCGCGACTGCACCTGCACGGCGGTGCGCACGTTCTCGACGATGCGGCGGGCGGTGCCCGCCGCCGCCTCACACTCGTGCGGTGCGATCGGCGGCAGGTCCAGCGGTTCCATCGGCAGCTCCGTCTGCGGTGGCGGTCGTGCGCAGCCGCACGACCTCGTCAAGGATCGCGGCGGCGATCTCGCTCTTCGGCGCGCGCGGCAGCGGCCGCTCGCGGTCCGGGGCGACGATCGTCACCTCGTTGTCGGGGGTGTCGAAACCGATCCCCGGCTGGGAGATGTCGTTGACGACGATCGCGTCGAGCCGCTTGCGCGCGAGCTTGCCGCGCGCGTAGTCGAGCGCGCCGTCGCCGTGCTCGGCGGCGAAGCCGACGACCGTCTGGCCGGGGCGGCGGGCGGCGGCGAGGCCGCTGAGGATGTCAGGGGTCGCCTCCAGCTCGATCGCGGGCGGCGGGCCGGCGTCCTTCTTGATCTTCGCGTCGGGCGGGGCGACCGGGCGGAAGTCGGCGACGGCGGCCGACATCAGCAGCACGTCGCAGTGCGGGAACTGCTCCTCGCAGGCGGCGGCGAGCTGGGCGGCGGTCTCGACCTCGCAGTAGGTGACGCCGGGCGTGCGCTCGAGCGCGACGTTGGCGGCCAGCACGGTCACGGCGGCGCCGCGGCGGGCGGCCTGCTCGGCGATCGCGAAGCCCATCCGGCCGGAGGAGCGGTTGCCGACGAAGCGGACGCTGTCGATCGGCTCGCGCGTGCCGCCGGCGGTGACGAGGATGCGCAGGCCGGCGAGGTCGTGCGCGGGCGCGTCGTCCGGCCGGTCGGAGGCGCCGCCGGCGTCGGCGTCCGCGTCGGCGAGCACCGCCTCGACGGCCGCCAGCAGCTCGGCCGGCTCGGCGAGCCGGCCGGCACCGAACTCGCCCTTGGAGGCGAGCTGGCCGTGGCCGGGATCGATCACGGTGACGCCGCGCTGGCGCAGCGTCGCGACGTTGGCGCGCGTCGCCGCGTGCTCCCACATCGCGTCGTTCATCGCGGGCGCGACGAGCAGCGGACAGCGCGCGGCGAGCGCGGCGCTGGTGAGGAGGTTGTCGGCGAAGCCGCCCGCCAGCTTGGCGAGCGTGTTGGCCGAGGCCGGCGCGATCAGGAAGGCGTCGGCGTTGCCGACCAGCGCGAGGTGGCTGATCGGCGCATGCTCCGGGGGCGCGTCGCCGGGGAAGGCGCCGCGGGCGGGGTCGGGCTCGAACTCGCTGGTGAGCACCGGCGCCCCGGTGATCGCCTCGAAGGAGGCGGCGCCGACGAACCGCTCGCTCGTCGGCGTCTGCACCACGCGGACGCTGTGGCCGGCCTTCGTCGCCAACCGGATCGTCTCGAGCGCCTTGTAGGCCGCGATCCCGCCGCTGACGCCGAGAAGGATCCGGGCCACGACCCTGACTCCCCCTCTACCGCAGGCCTAGCGGTAGTGGTACTTGATCTTGCCGTCGGCCACTTCCTCGAGCGCGATCGTGAGGTAGTTCTTCGAACGCGTCTCGACCATCGGGGGCGGGAACTCGTCGAACGTGCCCTCGCCGAGGTTGTGATAGTACGAGTTGATCTGGCGCGCGCGCTTGGCCGCGACGACGACGCTCGCGTAGTCGGAGTCGACGTGCTGGAGGAGGCGGTCGATGCGGGGAGAGATCAAGACGTGGCCTTTCGAGAGGTCATGAACCACCAATTCTAGCTGCTATCTGCGGAAAGCCAGGCGAGGATCGCCTGACGCGCGAATCGCCACTGGTCGCCGAGGCGGCGGCCGGGCAGCTCGCCCTCCTCCGCGAGCCGCTCGACGACCGCCGGCTCGACCTGCAGCAGCGCGGCCGCGTCGTCGATGTCGAGCACCTCGGCGACGGGGTCCGGGCGGAAGTCATGGCGGCCGAGCGAGAGCGTCCCGGTCGGCGGCGGTGCGGCGCCGAGCGTCCGCAACGCCTCCATGCTCGCCGGCGAGGCGGGGTCGACGTAGCGTGAGACGAGGTTGCTGACGAGCTCCTGCTTGGAGAGCTTCAGCTCGAAGGCGGCGCGATCGAGCGCGCGCGCCTCGGTGGTGGGGATGCGGACGAAGAGCGCCTCGCGCTCGCCGCCGCGCGTTCTGGTGGCAGGCATCGCTATCAGGATATCCAGATAGCTAGATAGCAAACCGCCGCGTCCTACGTGCGGGCCGCGCCAGCGCGTCGAATGCGGTGCGCAGCCGGCGGCGGTGGAAACCCCTACCCGCGCGCGATCTCTCTCGCGACGATCGCCTCCAGCTCGGCCACCGCGTCCTCCAGCCGGTCGTTGACGACCTGGTACTGGAACTCGCTGCGCGCGGTCAGCTCCTCCTCGGCGACCAGCAGCCGCCGCTCGACGTCCTCGGGCGAGTCGGTGCCGCGTCCCACGAGCCGCTCGCGCAGCGCCTCCGACGACGGCGGGACGATGAAGACCTGGACGGCGTCGGGCAGCGTCTCGCGCACCTGGCGCGCGCCCTGGACCTCGATCTCCAGCACGACCGGAACGCCCGCCGCGGTGCGCCGCTCCAGCTCGGAGCGGAGCGTGCCGTAGCGGCGGCCGGAGTAGTCCGCGTGCTCGACGAACGCCCCTTCCTCGACCCGCTGCGCGAACTGCTCGTCGGTGAGGAAGTGGTAGTGAACGCCATCCTCCTCCCCCGGGCGCGGTCTGCGCGTCGTGGCGGAGACCGACAGCTCGAGCGCGGGCACGCGCGCGAGCAGGTTGCGGATCAGCGTGCCCTTGCCGACCCCGGAGGGGCCAGTGATGACGAAGACTCGAGCCAACGCGGTGAGAGCGTTAGCGGCGCAGGAGCGCGACGAGTTCGGCGCGCTGACGCTGGGAGAGGCCGCCGATCGTCTTGCTCGGCGAGATGCGGCACTGGGTCAGGACCTTGTTGGCCTTGACGCGGCCGTACTTGGGGACCGCGAGCAGCAGGTCGAAGACCTTGGCCGTCTCGATGTAGGTCGGCGGCTCCATCAGCAGCTCGTGGATGGCGGCGCGCCCGGCCTTGAGGTCCCGCTTGAGCTGAGCCCGCTTCGTGCGGATCTCGTTGGCGCGAGTGAGCGCGTCCATGCGCTGGTCGAGAGACCGGTCCGGAGCTGTCGCGTGCTTGGGGGCGGTGGGGGTGACCGGCGGCATGGCGGCGAGTCTACATCTTGCGAGGGGGTGCACAAGCGGCAAGGGACGAATTCGTCTCGACCTCAAGTTGAGGTTCAGCGATGTCGAGAGTCGAGTATCAGATCGCATTGGTTTGCAGGAGTTTTCCCGAGCAGTCGAAGGTGGGTCTGGTGTTCCCGCGCCAGAACTCTCATGGTTCCGGCAGGGTGTCGAGCGGGTCGTGCAAGGCGTCTCCCAACCGCCGGGCGGACCTCGCCGTGTGATCGGCGCGGAGGCTCCCGCATTCAGTCCGAGAGGCGCTGCAGGAGAGCTTGCAACGCTCCTCGGAAAGGGGTCGGCGCCGGGCGCTCGGCGCCCGGCGTGAGAACGGTGTGAACGTGCGGCCCGAGCCGCTCAGCCGGCGTGCGTCGGGGCGGGCGCGGCGACCCGCTGGAGCTGCTGGAGCGAGATCACGGTCGGCTCGCCCCTCGTGCCCGCGGCGATCGCCTGCGCGGCCGCCATCGCGCCGGTCATCGTCGTGATGCAGGGAATGCCTGCGGCGATCGCGGCCGAGCGGATCTCCCAGCCGTCGATCCGCGCGCCGGTTCCGACCGGTGTGTTGACGACCAGCTGAACCTCGCCGCGCGCGATCAGCTCGAGCACGTTCGGCGAGCCGTCGCCGATCTTCTCCAGCGCCTCGACCGGGATCCCCATGCGCTTGATCGCCTGGGCCGTGCCGTGCGTCGCGACGATTCTGAAGCCGAGCCCGTGCAGCGCCATCGCGACGCCGGCCGCCGCCGGCTTGTCGCCGTCGGTGACGGTGATGAAGACCGTCCCCGCCGACGGCAGCACCGATCCGGCCGCCGCCTGCGCCTTCGCGAAGGCGGTCGGGAAGTCGTGCGCGATCCCCATCACCTCGCCGGTCGAGCGCATCTCCGGGCCGAGCAGCGAGTCGGCGCCGGCGAAGCGGTCGAACGGCATCACCGCCTCCTTGACGCAGACGACGTCGCCGACCGGGTCGGCCGGCAGGTTGAGGTCGGCGATCTTCTCGCCGAGCATCAGGCGGCAGGCGAGCTTCGCCAGCGGCAGGCCGATCGCTTTGGAGACGAAGGGGACCGTGCGCGAGGCGCGCGGGTTGGCCTCGATCACGTAGAGGTCGCCGGCCTTGTCGACCGCGTACTGGATGTTGATCAGGCCGACGACGCCGAGCGTCTTGGCGATCCCCTCGGTGTGCGCCCTGATCTGCGCCAGCGCATCGGGGCCGAGCGAGTGCGGCGGCAGCACGCAGGCGGAGTCGCCGGAGTGGATCCCGGCCTCCTCGACGTGCTGCATGATCCCGCCGATCCAGACCTCGTCGCCGTCGCAGAGCGCGTCGACGTCGACCTCGATCGAGTCCTCCAGGAAGCGGTCGAGGAAGATCTCCTTGCCGGAGCCGTGCGCCGCGCCGACGCGCGTGAGGTAGTCCTGCAGCCCCTCGATCGAGTAGACGATCTCCATCGCGCGGCCGCCGAGCACGTAGCTGGGGCGCACCAGCAGCGGGAAGCCGACGCCGGGCGCCTTCGCGAGCGCCTCCTCGGGCGAGTGCGCGGTCGCGTACGGCGGCGCCGAGATGCCGAGCGACTCCAGCAGCCTGCCGAAGCGGCCGCGGTCCTCGGCGTGGTCGATCGCGTCGATCGAGGTGCCGAGGATCGGGACGCCGGCGGCCTCGAGGCCGGCGGCGAGCCGCAGCGGCGTCTGGCCGCCGAACTGCACGATCACGCCCTCGGGCTTCTCGATCTCGCAGACGCCGAGCACGTCCTCGAGCGTCAGCGGCTCGAAGTAGAGGCGGTCGGAGGTGTCGTAGTCGGTCGAGACCGTCTCCGGGTTGCAGTTGACCATCACCGCGTCCTTGCCGGACTCGCGCACGGTCATCGCCGCGTGCACGCAGCAGTAGTCGAACTCGATCCCCTGGCCGATGCGGTTGGGGCCGGCGCCGAGGATCACGACGCTCGGTCTGTCGCCGCGCACGACCTCGTTCTCGACGACGCCAGATCTGCGCGGGCGCTCGCGCGCGGAGTAGTAGTACGGCGTGCGCGCGGCGAACTCGGCGGCGCAGGTGTCGACCGACTTGAAGGTGCGCTCGCCGGCCTCGGCGGACTCCGGGTCGAGCGCCAGCTCCTGCAGCTCGCGCAGGAACCACGGGTCGATCTGCGTGCGCTCGTGCAGCGTCGCGACCGTCACCCGGCGGCGGAACGCCTCCAGCACGAGGTCGAAGCGGTCCGGTCCCCCCTGCTCGAGCTCGCGCAGCAACTGCTCGTCGTCGGCCGGCGGCGTCGCGACCTGGTCCAGCTCGCGCGAGCGCAGCGCCTTCGAGAAGGCCTGCTTGAAGGTGCGGCCGATCGCCATCGCCTCGCCGACCGACTTCATGTGCGTCGTCAGGCCGGCGTCGGAGCCGGGGAACTTCTCGAACGCGAAGCGCGGCCACTTGACGACCGCGTAGTCGATCGTCGGCTCGAACGAGGCCGGCGTCGCGCGCGTGATGTCGTTGTCGATCTCCTGCAGCGTGTAGCCGACCGCCAGGCGCGCGCCGATCTTCGCGATCGGGAAGCCGGTCGCCTTCGAGGCGAGCGCGGAGGAGCGCGAGACGCGCGGGTTCATCTCGATCACGATGATCTCGTCGGTCGCCGAGTTGACGGCGAACTGGACGTTGGAGCCGCCCGTCTCGACGCCGACCGCGCGGATCACGGCGATCGCCTGGTCGCGCAGCGCCTGGTACTGCTTGTCGGTGAGCGTCTGCTGCGGCGCGACGCAGACCGAGTCGCCGGTGTGGACGCCCATCGGGTCGAGGTTCTCGATCGAGCAGATGATCACGACGTTGTCGGCGTGGTCGCGCATCACCTCCAGCTCGAACTCGCCCCAGCCGAGGACCGACTCGTCGATCAGGATCTGGTCGATCGGCGAGGCCTCGATCCCGCGCTGGCAGATCGCGACGAACTCCTCCTCGGTGCGGGCGATGCCGCCGCCGCGGCCGCCGAGCGTGAAGGCCGGGCGGATGATCATCGGCAGGCCGATGTCTCTGAGCGCGAGGCGCGCCTCCTCCAGCGTCGTGGCGATCGCCGAGCGCGGCACGCGCAGTCTCGCCGTCTCCATCGTCTCGCGGAAGCGGTCGCGGTCCTCGGCGCGGTCGATCGCGTCGTAGTTCGCGCCGATCAGCTCGACGTCGAACTTCTCCAGCGTGCCGTCCTCGTACAGCGCCTTGGCGAGGTTGAGCGCGGTCTGGCCGCCGAGCGTCGGCAGCAGCGCGTCGGGGCGCTCGCGCTCGATCACCTGCGCGACCGGGCCGGGCAGCAGCGGCTCGACGTAGGTCGCGGTCGCGATCTCCGGGTCGGTCATGATCGTCGCCGGGTTGGAGTTGACGAGCACGACCTCGTAGCCCTCCTCCATGAGGACCTTGCACGCCTGCGTGCCGGAGTAGTCGAACTCGGCCGCCTGTCCGATCACGATCGGCCCGGAGCCGATGATGAGGATCTTTCTGATGTCGGTGCGCTTGGGCATGGCGTCTCCCCGGCTAGGCGCCGGCGATCTCCTTGATGAACCGGTCGAAGAGGTAGAGCGAGTCGTGCGGGCCGGGGCCCGCCTCCGGGTGGTACTGGACGGTGGCGCCCTGGACCTCGCGCAGCGTCAGCCCCTCGACCGTGCGGTCGTAGAGGTTGACGTGGGTCAGCTCGGCGGCTCCGAAGTCGGTCTCCCAGCGGACCGCCTCGTCGGTCTCGACCTTCTTCTCGCCGCCGGGGCCGAGCACGGCGAAGCCGTGGTTCTGCGACGTGATCTCGACGCGGCCGGTCTCGAGGTCCTTGACCGGGTGGTTGGAGCCGCGATGGCCGAACGGCAGCTTGTAGGTCTCCAGGCCGACGGCGCGGCAGAGCAGCTGGTGGCCGAGGCAGATGCCGTAGACCGGCTTCTTGCCGACCAGCTCGCGCAGCGTCTCGACGACGTAGCCGAGCGCAGCCGGGTCGCCGGGTCCGTTGGCCATGAAGAAGGCGTCGGCGTCGCCGGCCAGCAGCTCCTGCGCGCTCGTCGTGCACGGGTGCAGCTCGACCGTCGCGCCGCGCTCGCGCAGCTCGCGCACGATCGAGTCCTTCACGCCCGTGTCGATCATCGCGCTCGTCGGACCATCGCCCCTGAGCGGTACCAGGACCACCGGCTCGATCGGCGTGCCTGGCAAGGACGCAGGC
>DATIOB010000280.1:0-10767 GCA_035473605.1 Conexibacter sp. | reverse complement strand
CCTTCAACGCGCCGGACTTGCCGGGCTCGCCGTCGGCCGCGCCGGTGAGCATCGTGTTGATCGCAGCCGAGACGAGCTCGATGTGGCCGAACTCCTCCGCGGCGATGCTCGCGACGAGGTCGTAGAACGGCCGCGCACCCTGCCGGTTGCGGAAGTTGAACGACTGGTACGTGTAATTCATGAACGTCGACATCTCGCCGAACTTGCCGCCCAGCAGCTCCTGGACTGCGGCGGCGCCGTTGGGGTCGGGATCCGACGGCGGCGGCAGCTCAGTCTGCAGACGGTCGATGCGCAGGATCATGGGGCGTTCTCCTCTGGTGGGGTCCGGTCCACCAGCTACCCAGCGCGCCGCGTCCGAATCCGCGCGCGTCGCGCCGGACGCGAGCGTCGGATCGCGAGACCTGTCAGCGCTCCCGGGGTGGAGGCCCGGGGCGATCGGCGCGGGCAGCGCCGAGCATGAACAGCTCGACCTCGACGTCGGGGCCGACGTGCGTGTTGGAGATGAACGCGAGCACCATGCGGCCGGTGAGCAGTTCGACGTGCTCGATGAATCTGTCGCGCATCGCGGTCTGGAACTCGCTGCGCGTCTCCTGCACCGTCGTCGAGCGCTGCAGCTCGATCATCGTCTTCTCGACGTCGGTGTAGATGCCGCCGAGCACGCAGGCGAGCAGGTCGTCGCCGAGCAGCATCGTCTTCGCGGTCACCGGCTCGCGGTTGTAGTAGCGCTTGTGCAGCGCGACCATCGCGCGAGTGACGGCGTCGAGCAGCTCGTCGCCGTGCAGCGGTGCTGGTGGAGGGCGCGGCATGGGGCGCTTCTCTCTTGTCCTCAGTTGGGACGCGCGCGAGGCAGAGGGCAGACACCCGACGAGCTGATCGCTGATGACGATAGCGGGGGCGGGGTAGCGTCCGGTGCAACCGCTCCTCGGAAGGCATGAAGATGAACTCGACTGTCAGACGAACCCACGGCGACGTGCTCACAGCGATATCTGACGGGCTTGTCGGATTGCTGAAGGACTACTACGGTCGCGGCCCGACCCAGGTGAAGTCCTATTTCAGCGACGATCTCGTGGTGTGCGTGCTCAGAGGCGGCTTCTCGCGCGTGGAGCAGACGCTGCTGGAGGGCGGTCGCGCCGCCGCCGTGATCGAGCAGCGGATGGCGTTCCAGGACCTGATGCGCGAACGGTTCATGGCAGTCGTCCAACACGCCACGCGCCGCGACGTGATCGGCTTCATGAGCGGCAACCAGCAGGATCCCGACATGATGTGCGAGGTCTTCATCCTCGCCCCGGCCGAGCAGTCGGGCGATTCCGTGCTGAGCCCGGTCACGCACCTCAGAGACGTCGGACGCTAGTAGCCGCCCGCGGCGCGCGGCTCGTCGCTTGCACGTTTGCGCAGGCGGCGACGCGCCGATATTCTGATCTTTGGAGGGCACTCGTGGCGGGGTGGGATCGCCGACGATCTCGCAGCGCCGTTCGACTTCCAGCTTCGCTCACTTCGGCGAATCGAGGAACACGGTGTCCGAACGCAGCAACCTGTGGCAGGGGCCGCAGCTGAGCCCGGCCAGCGAACTGGGGGAGATCCTCCGGCGCGGGATGATCCGCAGCGTCTTCCAACCCGTCGTCGATCTCGACACGGGGGCGCTGTTCGGCTTCGAGGCGCTGGCGCGCGGGCCCGAAGGGTCGCCGCTGGAGCAGCCGGCGCAGCTGTTCGCCGCGGCGCGCGACGAGGGTCGGGTCGGCGAGCTCGACCACGCCTGCCAGCGCGCGGCGATGAACGGCGTGCGCCGCCACCGCCTGCAAGCGCCGCTGGCGGTGTTCGTCAACGCGGAGCTCGACTCCGTCGGCTTCGGTCCGCTGCCGCCGGTCGACAGCGGTGTTCGCGCCGTCGTCGAGCTGAAGGAGCGTTGTCTGGCCGGCCATCTGCCGGAGCTGCTGCCTGCGGTGCAGCGCGCGAGGAGCGACGGCTGGGGGGTCGCGCTGGACGACATCGGCGCAGATCTGCGCCGCCTGGCGCTGATGCCGGTCGTGTATCCCGACGTCATCAAGCTCGACCTGCGCCGGCTCGAGCAGCGCTCGGCCTGGGACGCCCACGCGATCGCCGAGGCCGTCTGCGTCCAGGCGGAGCAGACCGGTGCCACCGTGCTGGCGGAGGGGATCGAGAGCGCTGCGCAGTTGCAGCACGCGCGGGCGCTCGGCGCCACGCTCGGGCAGGGGCACCACCTCGGCCGCCCGGTCGAGCAGCCCCGTCGCGCGCAGGTCACCGGGACCCCGCTCGCGCTGCCGGCCCCCGCCATGCCGGCCGCCTGGCGCACCCCGTTCGACCTGGCGAGCGTGCACCGTCCCGTGCGGCGAGGGCCGGAGCGGCTGCTCGCCGCGATCAGCAGCGAGCTCGAACGCAAGGCGGCGACGACGCAGAGCGCGACGCTGCTGATCCGCAGCCTTCCGGAGCCGGGCGGGGCGATCCGTTCGACGTTCGATCACCGCGAGCTCGATCAGCGCCTCGTCACCGAGCACGACCCCCTTCACGGCACCTGGAACGTGCTCGCGATCAGCACCGGCTCGGCGTCGATGCTCGCCGCCCGCCAGCACGGGCGCGAGCGGTCGCGCCGGCAGCAGGTGTTCGACTTCGTCGTCACGCACGACCGCGGAATCGTCGTCGAATGCGCGCAGGCGCTGATGCTGCGCCCCGGGGTCGTCGACATCTTCGACCCGCGCTGATCAATTCCCTGGAATAGCAATGTCTGTTTTACGGTTTTTCTTACAACACGCTTGCAAAAGATTCTCTGATCACTAAGCTCGGTTCAGGAGGGCTTCCTGACGGGGTGCGTCCCGGCGATCACATCGATCGCACAGCGTCGTCTGACTTCCGAGTTCGCTTCACATCAGCGGATCGAGGAATCGAATGCCCGGGCCTGCCAGCTTCCAGTCTTGTCGTGGTCGCGACCACGACCGTCTCACCTTCCCCCAGCGAGCAGGAGCGGGTGACGGCACGCACGTCGGCTTTCCCCCAGCCGACGCGCCCGCAGCCGTCCCCGCTCCGTTGCTCCGTCGGTGCGCCGATGCATGAGGGCGTCGACTTCTATGACGAGGCCGTCCCGAAGCTCGCGGCGGTCGGCACGCTCGACGAGATCATCCGGCATGACCGGATCACGCCGGTCTTCCAGCCGATCCTCGACCTCGACAGCGGCGTCCTGCTCGGATTCGAGGCGCTCGCACGCGGTCCCGCGGGTTCGCCGCTCCAGCGCCCGGACGCGCTCTTCCGCGCCGCCCGCGAGCAGGACCGGCTGGCAGAGCTGGACAACGCCTGCCAGCGCGCGGCCGTCCGCACCGCGGACGGGCACGGGATCGAGGCGCCGCTGACGTTGTTCGTGAACGCCGAGCCGGACAGCACGGGGTTCGGGCCGTTGCCGCCGATCGGTCACGGGGTGCGGGGGATCGTCGAGTTGACGGAGCGGACGTTGACGAGCCGGTTGCCGGAGCTGCTGCCGGCGGTGCAGCGTGCGCGGGCGGACGGGTGGGGGATCGCGCTTGACGACGTCGGGGCGGACACGCGCTCGCTGGCGTTGATGCCGGTCTTGCGTCCTGACGTGATCAAGCTCGACCTGCGGCTGGTCCAGGAGCAGCCGACGCCCGAGATCGCTGCGATCGCCGGCGCGGTCGGCGCGCAGGCCGAGCGGACCGGGGCGACCGTGCTGGCTGAAGGGATCGAGACCGCGGAGCAGGCGCAGTACGCGCGCGCACTCGGCGCCACCGTCGGACAGGGCTACCACCTCGGACGACCGACCGCGCGACCGCAGCAGCGCGGCGTCTCCGACGTGCCGCTGCCGATCTTCACCACCGCGATGCCGCACCCGTGGCGGACGCCGTTCGACCTCGTCAGCGCCCGCCGCATCGTCCGCCAGGGGACGACGCCGCTGCTGGCCGCGATCAGCCGCGAGCTCGAGCGGCAGGCGGCGAGCACCCCGCGTTCGTCGCTGGTGATCAGCAACTTCCCCGACGTTCGCGGCCGCTTCAGACGCGCCGCCGGCGCCTCTGCCGAGTTCGCCGGACAGCTCGCGTTCGAGGTGATGCTGGCCTCCGCTCCCACGCAGACGCTGACGCCGGGGCTGCGCGCCATGACCGTCGCCGACGACGATCCGCTGCACGACACGTGGAACGTCCTCGTGATCAGCGCGCACTTCGCCTCGATGCTCGCCGGCCGCGCCCGCGGCGGCTCCGAACGCGTGCGCGACCCGGAGTTCGACTTCGTCGTCACCTACGACCGCGACGTGATCGTCGAGTGCGCGCAGGCGCTGATGCTGCGGATCGCCGACTCCGAGGGCGGCCACGATGACTGATCCACGCGACGGCGACCTGCTGACGCCCGTCACCGACGCCGCGGAGCGGGCGCGGCGCGCACGGCTCCGGCAGGACGCCGACCAGGCCGACGCGAGCGCAGACCAGGCCCATTCGGCGAGCGACCAGAGCGGCTCCGACGCCGATCAGCGAACCTCCGACGCGGAGCAGGCGCTCGCCGACCGCGATCAGCACGCCTCCGATCGCGACCAGGCGGCCGCCGACTGGGAGCGCACCCACAGCGGCGACGGGATGCTGGCGGAGCACGCGCACGAGACCTCCCGGCTGGAGCGGGACGCGGTCACGCGAGAGCGCGAGACGGTCACCGAACGGCGTGCCGCCGCCGCGGCGCAGCGACTCACGACTGCGGCGCTGCGCGACGAGATGGCCCGCTCGCGCGACCTCACCGCCGAGGCTCGCGATCGCGCGGCCCGTGCGCGCGACGATGCTGCCGACGGGGAGGCGGCGCGGGCGGCGGAGCAGGTCCGCAGCGCGACCGCGGCCGGCGACCTCGCCACGATCGACGAGCAGCTCGGGGCGCTGCGCCTGGCCAGCGCGGTCGCGCGGCGCCACGCGGAGCACGAGCGGGAGCAGGCGGCGAACGACCGCGAGGCCGCGGCACGCGACCGCGAGGTGTCAGCGGCGGAACGGCATCTCGCCGGCATCGACGAGCTGACCGGCATCTTCGAGCGCGGAACGGGGGAGCTCGCGCTCGCGCACGAGATGGAGCGCGCGCGCCGCGCCGAGATCCCGCTCGTCGTCGCGATGTTCGACGTCGCCGAGCTCAGGGCGGTCGCTCACCCCGAGGGGCGTGCGGCCGTTTACCCGCTGGTGCGTGACGTCGCCGCGGCGATCACCGGGGCGCTGCGCGTCTACGACGTGACGGTCCGCTGGGGCGACGACGAGTTCGTCAGCGCGATAGCGGACGTCACGGCGACCGTCGCCGAGCAGCGCCTCGGCGAGATCCGGCAGGCGCTCGACCGCCGCCGGCCCGGCGTCTCGATCAGCGCCGGACAGACCCAGCTGCAGGAGCGCGACACGCTCGAGTCGCTGGTCACGCGGGCCGGCGCGGCCCTCAGCCGCGAAAAGGCGCAGCACGCATCCGCCGACGCTCCTTCCGCATTCGACGAGGCAGGCTGACCATGCACGACGAACGATCCCGTTCCGTCACGCGGCGGACGTTCCTGGAGACGGCGGCGCGGACCGGTCTCACCGCCGGCGCGCTCGCGAGCGCGCCGCGGCTGCTGACCGCCTCCGCCCGCGCCGCGGCGCCGCGGCCGGGCCTGAACATCCTGCTGATCATGGTCGACCAGCTGCGCACGCCGTGGGTGTACCTGTCGCGCAGAACGCAGCGGGCGGCGATGCCGTCGCTGACGCGGCTCGCCGACGAGGGCGTGCGCTTCTCCAACTACTACACCTCGTCGAACGACTGCACCCCGTCGCGCACGACGCAGGCGACCGGCCTCTACACCCACCAGACGGCGATCTTCGCGACGACGCCGCCGACCGACCTCAACGTCGGCTTCCCGACCTGGGGCGCGATGCTGCGCCAGCACGGCTACGACACCTCCTGGTTCGGCAAGTGGCACCTGTCGGGAGGGCAGAACGGGAGCTGCGGCACCGACCCCTACGAGGCCTACGGCTTCACCGCCGACTGGCCCGGCTCCGGCACCTGTCCCTCGCCCAACGGCGGCCCCGGCCAGGGGCAGGCGATGGACCCCGTCATCCGCGAGCAGTTCCGCGCCTGGCTCGCCGCGCGCGCGACCGGCGGCAACCCGTGGGCGGCGACGGTGAGCTTCGTCAACCCCCACGACATCGCGTGGTATCCCCGCTACACGCGATTCGTCGAGGGCCAGTCGAAGCCGCCTTCGGTCTACACGAGGCTGCCGGCGAACTACGAGAGCGCGAAGCAGCGCCGCGCGCGCGGCAAGCCGGAGATGCAGCGGCGGGCGCAGCAGATCGAGGACGAGACCTTCGGCCCGCTGCCGTTCGACGGCACGCCGACGCATCCGTGGACGAAGCTGCTCGACACCTATCTGCTGATGCAGAGCCAGGTCGACATCCAGATCGGGCTCGTGCTCGACGCGCTCGCGAGATCGCCGTTCGCCGACGACACGATCGTCGTCTTCACCTCCGATCACGGCGAGTACGGCGGCGCGCACGGGATGCGCGGCAAGGGCTTCGCCTTCTACGAGGAGGGCACGCGCGTGCCGCTCGTCGTCAAGGACCCGACCGGCGGCTGGACGAGGGCGACGAGAGTCGACCGCAGACAGCTCGTCGAGAGCGTCGACCTCGCCGCGCTGCTGCTGACGCTCGGCAGCGGCGGCGACGACTGGCGCGGGAACTCGGCCTACGCGCAGATCGCCGGACGGGCCGACATCGCCGGGATCCTGCTCGACCCGGGCGCCAGAGGGCGCCCTTACATCGCGCACGCGACCGACGAGCCCGGAACGAGCACGTCGGTGCCCACCGCGCAGCAGGTCCGTCCGGCGCCCAACCACATCACCGCGGTCCGCACCGACCGCGGCAAGTACGCGCGCTACGCCTTCTGGAAGGACGGCACGATCGAGATCGACACGTCGAAGCCGATCCAGTTCGAGGCCTACAGCTACGACAGCGAGCCGGGGCGGCTCGAGCTTGACAACATCTACGACAAGCGCGGTTCGAGCCGCGGCGACAAGGCGCTCGTGCGCAGACTCGACGCGCTGCTTGACCGCGCGATGGCGGAGGAGATAGAGGCGCCGGTGCCGGCAGCGCTGCAGGCGGTCCAGACTCAGGCGTTCACCGACTGGTTCGCGCAGCCGCCCGCCGACTACACCGCGGCGACGGGCAACTGAGCGCGATCTCCGCTCAGGCGCCGATCGTCACCGGCGAACCGGCCGGGACGGTGGCGGCGAGCCAGCGGATGTTGCGCTCGTCGACGCGGACGCAGCCGTGCGAGACGGCCGTTCCGAGCACTCCGCCGACGTTCCAGAGGCCGTGGAGCGCGATCTGGCCGGGGCCGCCGGCGAACTGTGCGAGGACAGGGGAGCGGGCGCTGAGCGCCAGCGCGAACGGCGCCCCGACGCGGTCGGCCGCCAGCCGCACGGTCTCCTCGACGAAGAAGCGACCGGTCGGGGTCGGCGTCGACGCCGCCCCGACGACGACGCGAAAGCTGCGGACCACGCGGCGGCCGTTGACGACCGTGGCGGTGCGTGCGGAGAGGTCGACGCGCACGCTCCACGGGGTCAGCGCGTAGCGCGTGAAGCGCGGGCTGATCCAGCCGCGGGCGCCGTTCGGGCGACCCGGCAGCAGCACCTGCAGCCACTGACGACCGTCGTTCCCGGTCCGTTCCCCGAGCACGGGCAGGACGGTCTGGAGACCGGTGATCGGCCGAGCGCGGCGCACGGTGGTCAGCTGCCGGCTGCGATGGTCAGGGCGTTCGAAGACGTGATGTCCGCGCTCCAGCAGCGCGAGCCGCTGGATCGTGCGCGGGCTCGCCGGGAGCGTCGCGGCCGCTGCCGCGCCGATCGGCGCGGCGCGGGCGATCGCCGGCGTCGCGACCTCGCCCTGTCCGGCGTTGGCGGGCACGGCCCGCGCTGGGGCGGGACCGACGGCGGCCCCGAAGGCCGCCGTCAGCACCGCCGTCGCGGCCGCGTGCGCGACCGTCATCTCAGCCTGTGAACCCTTGCGGGGTTCTCGGCTGGCGTGTCTCGACCTGCGTCACGCAGGCGCGCGGTCCGCTGGTCCCGAAGGAGCGGTTGGCGCCGTAGCTCCGCCGGCCGTCGGCGCGCACGCTGACGAGCCGGTACTGGTACGTCGTGTCGGGCAGCAGGCGCACAGCCTGGGCGTGCACCGCGACGACCTTCGCGCCGCGGCCGGTGCGACCGTCGGCCGTCGTGCGACCGTACTGCCGCGTCGTGCCGAACTGGAACCAGTAGCGGCTGGCGGCCGCGCCCGCGCGGACGGAGCCTCTGAGCCGCGCCGTGTCACACGCGATGCGCGAGACGGGGCGGGTCGTGATGAGCGCCGCCAGGCGGGCCGGTCTGCTCGTGGTGCCTCTGTTGGCTCTGCCGCCTCTGTTGCCTCTCTGCGTCGTGCCGGGGCCCGTGCCCGGACCGGTGGGCGTCGCCGTCGGGCTCGCCGGGGGCGCGGTCGGCGCGCCCGGAGTGCCGGGCGCAGCCGGCGCGCCGGGGGTGCCGGGACCGGCGGGACCGCCCGGGGTGCCGGGACCGCCGGGCGTGCCCGGGACGTCAACCGGCGGGGGCGTCTCGTCGTCCTCGGGCGGCGTGCAGACCGAGTCGGTGAAGACGTTGGTGTCGAGCGTCACCGCGCCGTTGCGGGCGAGCGCGCTGCCGTCGACGGTCGCGGCGGTCGTCAGCGAGATCGACGTCAGCGCGAGGATGTCGCCGGTGAAGGCGGTCCCCGAGCCGAGCGTCGCCGAGCTGCCGACCTGCCAGACGACGTTGCAGGCCTGCGCGCCGTTGATCAGCAGCACGCGGCTCTCGCTCGCCGTGGTCAGCGTCGAGCCGGCCTGGAAGACGAAGACCGCGTCGGGGTCGCCCTGCGCGTCGAGTATCAGGTCGCCGCTCAAGCCGAGCGAGGTCGCCGACGTGTAGACGCCGGCGGTCAGCGTCAGCCCGGCGAGATCGCCGGCGACCGACGCGGTCGAGCTGCGGCCCGCGGCGTCGTCGTAGGCGGTCACGAGGTCGGCCTTCGCCTGCAGCGCGACCGCGTCGTTGGCGTGGACGGCACCGAGCACCGTGCCGGGCGGGAAGCCGGAGATGGCCGTCCCGGGCGACACGCCGAGATCGCCGGCGAGCACCGACGGACCGGTGTTGGTGACCGCGCTGCCGCCGAGCACGCTGAACGGGTCGGCGGTGGCGAGGTTGACGGCCGCTGCGCCGGCGGTGGACGGGAGCAGGGCTCCCGCGAGCGAGAGCAAGGCGACCGGCGCGAAGATGCGCAGGCGGCGCGCAGACGTCGCGCGGTTGTGCTGCACCATGGGGTTCTCCTCATATCGTTGGCCCGGGGTACGGGCGATTCGGGAGAATCAAGTTGGCTTTGCTCGTTCGGGGAACGGCGTCAGGGCTCAACGCTCCGGCTGTCGACGATCCCATCGGTTGAATCCGCCGCAGCGGACAATTCACGTGCGATGCGCTGACACCCTCGGCGTCAGGCAGCC
This sequence comes from Conexibacter sp., assembly GCA_035473605.1. Classification (GTDB taxonomy): domain Bacteria; phylum Actinomycetota; class Thermoleophilia; order Solirubrobacterales; family Solirubrobacteraceae; genus Conexibacter. The sequence continues at coordinate 1,269 of DATIOB010000280.1, read as the reverse complement.
TGCTGATCGGCCGGCGCCAGCAGCGTTCTCAGCTCCAGCGCCGCGCGCGCGTGCAACTGGCTGACGCGCGACTTGGAGATCCCCAGCACCTCCGCGATCTCGGTCAGCGTCAGCTCCTGCTGGTAGTAGAGCCCGAGGATCGTCTGCTCGCGGGCGGGCAGCATCCCGACCGCCGCGTGGATCGCGCGCTGGCGGTCGTTGTGCTGCGCGCTGGCGGCGGGGTCCGTCGCCTCGTCGTCGGCGAGGGTGTCGAGCAGCGTCCGCTGCTCTCCGTCGACCGCCGCCGCGCCCCATGGCCCGTCGAGCGCGAGGAGGCGGGCGTCGGAGACGCGCAGCAGCGAGGCGTTCAGCTGCGCGCGCGTCAGTGACAGCGCCGTCGCCAGCTCGCCCTCCCTGGGCAGGCGCCGCAGCGACGTCGCCAGCGCGGCCGTCGCGCGCTCGATCCCGCGCGCTTCGTCGCGGACCTGGCGCGGCACCCAGTCGGAGGCCCGCATCCCGTCGAGGATCGCTCCGTTGATGCGCCGGTCGGCGTAGACCTCGAAGCTCACACCGCGGAACGGCTCGAACCGCTCGACCGCGGCCAGGAGCCCTCTGAAGCCGTCCGAGATCAGGTCGGCCGCCTCGACGTGCTGCGGGAGCCTGGATGCCACGCGGCCGGCGACGTACTTGACGATCGGGGCGTAGGCGAGGACGAGGTCGTCGCGCGCTCTCTGGTCGCCGCTGTGCTTGTACTCGCGCCACCGCTCGGCGAGGACGAACTCCTTCGCCCTCCGCGCGGGAGCCGGCGACGGCGTCCGCCGCCGGGGGCTGCCGGCGCGCGCCGTTCGAAGCGCGTCGCACGGCGGTGCTGTCTTCGACTCCATCAATGTCCTCTCAACCCTCCCGAAGCAAGGGACTCTGGCAGCAGATGGCCGTCAGATGTGCGAATTCCAGATTTCTTGAGCAGGCGGGCTCCGTTCGACGTACGATGGCGGCAGCGATGAGATCGGGCGTCCAGCCAAGCTCGGCAGTGCTGCGGATCGTGGTCGTCGAGGAGACGCGGGAGCTGGCCGCGACGATCGAGCATGCGTTGAAGCAAGAGCTGCTCGACGCGCACGTCGTCAGCGACGGCGAGCGCGGCCTGGAGCTGGCCCGCGACCTGCCGGCCGACCTCGTCGTGCTCGACATCTCCGCGCCCGGCATCGACGGCGTCGAGACATGCCGGCACGGCAACAGCGAGCGTCTTACGCATACGAAGAAGATGACACACAACCGGGGCAAAGTGCCGCT
>DATIOB010000279.1:0-11277 GCA_035473605.1 Conexibacter sp. | reverse complement strand
GGGATCCGCTCGCTGCAGCTCCACGCCGACCCCGACCTGCTGCCGCCGCGGCGGCTGCTGGCGCTGGCGCAGGCGCTCGAGCTGGAGCTGCCGGCGACGCGCGCGCTGCAGGTGCCGAGCCGGACGGTCCACCTGCCGCTGTCGTGGGACGACCCGGCGACGCGCGAGGCGACCGCGCGCTACATGGCCGGCGTGCGCGCGGACGCGCCGTGGTGCCCGTGGAACATCGAGTTCATCCGCCGCGTCAACGGGCTCGACAGCGTCGCGGAGGTCCACCGCACCGTCTTCGACGCCGACTACCTCGTGCTCGGCCTCGGCGACGTCTACCTCGGCGCGCCGGTCGCGACGCCGCTGGACCCGCGCCACCGCCTCGTCACGACGAAGTACAACCCGGCGCGCACGTGGACGCCGCAGAACGCGGTCGGGATCGGCGGCGCCTACCTCTGCATCTACGGGATGGAGGGACCGGGCGGCTACCAGTTCGTCGGGCGCACGGTGCAGATCTGGAGCGGCTATCGCGAGGCGGCCGCATCCTTCGAACCGGACACCCCGTGGCTGCTGCGCTTCTTCGATCGCATCCGCTGGCACCCGGTCGAGGCCGACGAGCTGCTCGAGCTGCGCGCCGAGATGGACGCCGGCCGGCTGGAGCTGGAGATCGAACAGGGCAGCTTCACGCTCGCCGACCACCTCGACTTCCTCGACCGCGAGCGCGACGAGATCGACGCCTTCCGTGCGCGGCAGGCGGAGGCGTTCGCGGCCGAGCGCGCGGCGTGGCAGGCGGCCGGCGAGTTCGATCCTCGCCCCGAGCCGGTCGCGCCCGCCCCGGGCGCCAGCGCGAGCGTGCGCGAGCTGCCGCCCGGCGCCGTCGCGATAGAGGCGCCGCTCTCCGCCAGCGTCTGGCTCGTCGAGGTCCGACCCGGCGACCGCGTCGACGCCGGTCAGCGGCTGCTGACGCTGGAGGCGATGAAGATGGAGACGGCGCTCGACTCGCCGATCGCCGGCGAGGTTCTCGACGTGCTCGTCGGCGTCGGCGACCAGGTCAGCCCCGGCACCTCGCTCGTCGTCGTGCGCGCGAGCTGAGACGGCGTCGGCGCCGGCGCGAAGTGCCGCCGGCGTCCCGGCTCCGCAAGGGGAGTGAGAGCCGGGACGCCGCAGGTGCGGCGTGTCGGGAGGCGCGGCTTCGTCCACCGTGGGGGAGACGGCGGTTCGCGGCGTCGCAATCGGCTCGCCTGCACCGAGCGCCCCTGACGGCGACGAAGCTACCCGACTTCCGGAGCGTCGCCAATGGCGATGGCGCGGGTCGTACGACAGCCGCCATCGAACAACACGGATGCGGCAAGGCGGGGCGGCGCTCGTCCGCGCAGCACCGGCTCGGCACGAGGCGCGCTCAGCGCGGGATGCGGCGCTGGAGCGCGCGCTCGATCCGCTCGACGCGGCCGCGCAGCTCCTCCAGCTCACGGTCCTGGCGGTCGACCTGGGGCAGCTGCGAGCTCTGCGCCAGACGCGCGATCGTCGCCTCGCGGATGTACTGCGCGGTGGCGATGCCGTCCCGCTCGCAGACCTCCTTCAGCTGAGCCCATGTCTCGCCCGAGAAGCGGACCGTGGTCGTGTGCACGCACCCACGCTAGAGCGTGGGTGGCCAAAAGTGATGGCCGATATCGCCTGTCGTACGACAGGCGCTATCGCTGTGTTGGATTCCGCCGGGAACCGCCTGTTGCGGTCCCGAAAACGTGGTCCCAGAAGGGCGCGCTGACGCCGTAGCCCTTGTCGTGCTCCTTGAAGTGGTGGCGCATGTGCGCCTCGTGCAGCTTGCGCGGCACCCACGCCGTCGGCTTGCGGCCGCCGGGCAGGTGGTGGAGGTAGTAGTGCGTCAGGTCGTAGAAGAGGTAGCCGCCCCAGAAGCCGGCCGACGCGGCGTACGCCTCGGGCGTGCCCAGCACCGCCACGAACAGCGCGAAGAAGAGGGCCGCCAGCGGCACGCTGACCGACGGCGGCATCACGAGCCGCAGCGGGTCGTTGGGGTGGTCGTGGTGGACGCCGTGGATGATCCAGTGCAGCCGCGCGCCGACGCCCTCTTCGGGCTCGAAGTGGAAGACGATCCGATGCAGCCAGTACTCCGTCAGCGTCCAGAAGAGGTAGCCGCCTGCGACGAACAGCGGGACGTGCCAGACGGCCATGCGATCGAACGAGAGCGCCAGCGCGATCGCGATCGCCGGGCCGAAGATGAAGGCCGGGACGCTCCAGTGGACGCGCGAGAGCTTGTCGAGCAGGTTGGACTCGAACATGCGCGGCGACGCTCTGAGGACTTCGGAACGTCTGAGGCCGGTCAGCTCTTCGCGGCGCGGATAGGTCGCCATCGTCGATCACGCTCCTTTCGTCGCCTTCGTGGTGCAGCGCGTGAGGGCGCCCTAACGATACTCCTCACGCGCGAGGTGGCGGGCAGCAGGCGTCCTGACTCTGGATGGTCACGAGCCTATCGAAGGGGCCGGGGGCGCGAACTTCTTCCCACACGAACCGGATCTCGGGGTAGAGTTGGTACATGCGTGTTTTTCGACCGATCCGCGGCGGTGCGCTGCTGGCGCTCGCGGCGGCCGGCGGTCTCTTCGCCGTCTCCGCGCCCGCGGGCGCGAGAACGTCCGTCGCGCTCAGCGGCGCCGTCTCGCCGGCGCTGACCGGCTTCCCGACGACGCCGCAGAACGTCAGGCTGACGATGGAGGGCCGCATAGTCGGCGACGACATCGAGGGCGTCTTCCCGGCGACGACCACGAGAATCGTGATGTCGTTCACGCACGGCGCGCGCGTCAACGGCAGATACTTCCCGAGCTGCGACCCGGTGCGCCTCCAGGCGCTCAGAGGCGCGCCGAAGGCCTGTCCGCGCGGCTCGAAGATCGGTGAGGGCTGGGCCTTCGGCACGGCGATCAGCGTCACCGCGAGACTGAAGATGGACGTCTACAACGGCCCCGGCGGCCGCTCGATGCTGTTCTACTTCGCGACCGACAACCCGGTCGTGATCCGCGACATGATCGACGCGCCGTTCGTCGCGCTGCGCGGCGGCAGATACGGCTTCCGCCTGACGCTGCCGGTGCCGCCCGGCCTGCAGGAGATCAGCGAGGGGATGGTCACCTCGCTGAGACAGTTCAGAGCGACCGTCGGCGGGATGACGGTCAAGGTCAGAGAGCGCGGCAGGGTCGTCAGACGCGGCTTCATCGAGGCGATGACCTGTCCGCCCGGCGCGCTCGTCACGGTGCGCGGCGTGTTCACCTTCCAGACGGCGCCGCCGGCGACGACCGACTCCTACCTCGGCTGCGGTCAGGCACCGCCGTTCGGGCCCGAGTTCCCGGCGTCGGTGCCCGGCTCCTCCTGAGCGGACGGGGCGGGACCGGCCCCGGAAATCCCGGTCCCGCCACGTCGCTCGCATCCCTCCGAATCCCGCAACGGACCACACCGCAGATGGGCGAAGGGCCGAGCCCAGTTGCCTGGACCCGGCCCTTCAGAGGAGGAGATGAACATCATGATGCGCCGATCGGAGCCCGCTCACCTTGGCCCGATGGCGAAGGTTTCCGCCGCGGATCTCTCCCTGCCGCGCGGCGGCCGGTGCGCGACCCGTCGTTACGTCGGCGTGCGCTCGAGCGCCTCGAAGGCATCGACGCGCGGATCGAGCGCCTGCATCGGCGCGCGTCCCTTGAGGACGATCTCCTGGTATTCGTCCTCGGCGTCGGACTGCATCACGATCGCGCCGCCGACGCCGAGCGTCGTCGTCTCGCCGTCGATCACGAGCGTGCGGATCACGATGTTGAGGTCGACCCCGCCGCTGAGCCCGAAGTAGCCGATCGCGCCCGAGTAGACGCCCCGCGCCTCGCCCTCCAGCTCGTCGATGATCTCCATCGTGCGCTTCTTCGGCGCGCCGGTCATCGAGCCGCCGGGGAAGCAGGCGCGGATGCAGTCGGGCGGCTCGACGTCCTCGCGCAGCAGCCCGCGCACGGTCGAGACGAGCTGGTGGACGGTCTCGTAGCTCTCGACGTGCATCAGGAACGGCACGTGGACGGTGCCGACCTCGCAGACGATCCCGAGGTCGTTGCGCAGCAGGTCGGCGATCATCAGGTTCTCCGCGCGCGTCTTCTCGTCGGCGCGCAGCTCGTCGGCGAGGCGGATGTCCTCGGCCGGCGTCTCGCCGCGGCGGCAGGTGCCCTTGATCGGCTTCGCCTCGGCCCAGCGGTCGCGGCCGATCGACAGGAACCGCTCCGGCGAGGAGCTCAGCACCGCCGACTCGCCGACCCGCAGGTAGGCGGAGAACGGCGCCGGGTTGATGCGCCGCAGCGTGCGGTAGAGCGGCAGCGGCTCCGGCCGGATCGCCGCCGTGACTCTGTTGGTGAGGCAGATCTCGTACGTCTCGCCGTCGATCAGGTACTGCTTGCAGCTCGCTATGTCGTCGAGGTACTGCGCATGCGAGCGGCTGAGGCGGAAGTCGACCGGCGGCCCGTCGCGCTCGGCCGCGATCCGCTCCCAGTCGGGCGCCTCGATCGGCGGCAGCGACAGCAGCCGCAGGCTCGTGTCGCGGATCCAGCGCTCGGCCTCCTCGACGCCGTCGGGCTCGGCGACCGACAGCACGTAGGTCGTCCGCTCGACGTGGTCGAAGGCGATCAGCCGGTCGGCGAAGAGGAAGGCGGCGTCGGGCATCGCCGAGCTGTGCGCGGCGCTGCCGCCGCAGTCGGCCTTCAGCTCGTAGCCGAGGTAGCCGACGAAGCCGCAGTTGAAGTCGAACGGGAGGTCGTCGGAGACGTACCTGAGCCTGCGCCCCTCGCGGCTGAGGTAGTCGAAGATCGACTCCGCGAAGGTCTCGACCGCGCCGTCGCCGCGCTCGACGCGCACGTGGCCGTCGGCGACGTCGTAGGTGATCCGCGCGGAGAGCGGACCGCCGCCGGCGCCCATGAACGAGAAGCGCGCGCGCTCGTCGACCTTGCTGCTGTCGAGCCAGAAGGCGTCGTCGCGCTCGCCGTAGAGGTGGGTGAAGGCGCGCTCGCTGTCGACCAGCGTGTCGAGCCGCTTGACGCTCAGCTTCAGCTGCGTGCGCGCCTGCGGCCTGTAAGCCGGCGGCGCCGCGGCCGGCGGGGCGCTGCGCGCGGCGCGCGCGCCGTCGCCATCGCCGTCGGCGGCGGTGTGGGCCGCCGACAGGTCGCGGAAGTTCGCCAGCAGCTTGCGGCCGTAGTCGGTCGAGATCGACTCGGGGTGGAACTGCACGCCCCACAGCGGCCGCGTGCGGTGACGGACCGCCATCAGGATTCCGTCGCTGGTCCAGGCGAGCCCCTCCAGCTCCTCGGGCAGCGGCTGTCTGACGCACAGCGAGTGGTAGCGGACGGCCTGGAACTCGCGCGGGATGCCGGCGAACAGCGGCGACTCCTCGTGCAGCACGGCGCTGAGGCGGCCGTGCATCACCTCGGGCGCGTGCACGACCTCGGCGCCGCTGATCCAGCTCAGCCCCTGGTGGCCGAGGCAGACGCCCAGCAGCGGCACGTCGGCCTCGGCGATCGCGCGCGCGCAGACGCCGAAGTCCTCGTCGCGGTCCGGGCGGCCGGGGCCGGGGGAGACGACGACGTTGTCGAACGACAGCTCCGACAGCTCCTCCCACGACGCCTCGTCGTTGCGCACGACGATCGGCTCGTCGCCGTTGGCCTCCGCCAGCAGCTGGAAGAGGTTGTAGGTGAACGAGTCGTAGTTGTCGATCAGGAGCGTCTTCATGAGCGCCTCACACGAGGTATTTGCGCAGGACCTTGCCGAGCGGGCTTCTGGGGATCTCCGCCCGGAACTCCACCAGCTGCGGGACCTTGTAGTTCGCGAGCCGCTCGCGGCAGAAGTCGATCAGCTCGCGCTCGGTGCAGTCGTCGGTCGGCACGACGACGGCCTTGACGACCTGCTCGCCGGGCGCTCTGCCCTCGATCCCGAGCACGACCGCCTCCTCCACCTTCGGGTGGGTCTCGACGACGTCCTGCACCTCGATCGGGTCGACCTTGTAACCGCCGACCTCGATCAGCAGCTTCATCCGGCCGGTGATCGTGAGGCGGCCCTGCTCGTCGAGGCTGCCGACGTCGCCGGTGTGGAAGCGGCCGCCGGCGAACGCCTCTCTGTTGATCTCGGGGAGGTCGGAGTAGCCGGAGGTCATCGCCGGGCTCCTGACGATCACCTCGCCGACGTCGCCGGGCTCGCGCGAGGCGCCGTAGTCGTCGATCACGTCCAGCTCGACGGCGCCGATCCCGGCGCCGACCGACTCGAACGTGCTGACCGGGTCGGCGCTCGTGTTGGCCGACATGAAGCCGGTCTCGGTCGAGCCGTAGAGCTGCCGCACGAGCACGCCGAACTTCTCGCCGAAGGCGTCGAAGGTCGCGCGCGGGAGCGCCGTGCCGGCCGAGAAGACGAGCCGCAGGCTGGAGAGGTCGGCGTTGCCGGGCGCCTCCGCCATCAGCTGGAAGTGGAACGGCACGCCCGGGAACACCGTCAGCCGCTCGCGCTCGATCAGCTCCAGCGCGCGGTGGCGCTTGAGCAGGAACGGGTTGGGGTCCTCGAGGATCACGACCGTCGCGCCCCAGGCGACCTGCGCCAGCAGGCAGGCGCCCATGCCCCACGTGTGGAACAGCGGGATCGCGCTGAAGACCTTGTCCTCCGGCGTGACGTCCAGCTCGCCGTACAGCGTGGCCTCCGCGGAGACCTGGCCGTGGGTGCGCGGCACCCGCTTCGGGCGGCCGGTCGAGCCGGAGGAGAACTGGCTGACGAAGACCTCGTCGAGCCCGCGCGGCTCGAGCCGCTGCGCCGGCGAGCGCTCGACCAGCTCCTCCAGCGTCAGCGCCTGGCCGTGCGCGGCGGTCGTCGTGATCACCTCGACGGGATGGTCGAAGCTGGCGACGATCCGCTCGCAGACGCCGGCGGTGCGCTCGTCGCTGATCACCAGGCGGACGGCGTTGCTGCGGAAGCAGAAGTCCAGCTCGGACTGCTTGAAGCCGGGGTTGACCGGCACGACGACGGCGCCGAGCGCCGTGATCGCGTGGAAGGAGGTGACGAACCAGGGGTCGTCGCGCAGCACCAGCCCGACCGCGTCGCCGGCTCTGACGCCGCGCTCGGCGAGGCCGTGCGCGAGCCGTTCGATCCGCTCGATCAGCTCGACGAACGCGATCCGCTCATCGCCGTAGACGAAGGCGATGTGGTCGGGGCGCGCGGCGGCCTGCTCGTACAGGCGCTCCATGATGGTCTGCACGCGTCTACCTCCTCGACCGCTGCACGAATGCGTCGATCGCGTCGAGCGACTGGAAGTTCTCCGGCTTCAGCTCGTCCTCGGGCACCACGATCCCGTACTGCGAGTCGAGGAAGGCGATCAGCTCCATGAAGCCGTGTGAGTCGATGATGCCGGTCGCGAGCAGGTCCTCGTCGGGGGCGATCGACTCGACCGCGCCCCCGAGCGCGAGCTCCTTCAGGATGAACGCCTCGACCTCGGCGGGAACGCTGCTCATGCAGGCACCTGTCCGTCTCCTTCGATGGTTGCGATCCGGTTCCGCCAGCGTCGCAGGATGCGCGTCCGCTCGACGCGCCACGCGGCTCTGTAGCCGCGCGCGTCGTAGGTCCAGCGCGCCATCCGGTTGTCGGCCACGACGTAGCCGTAGAGGCGCGCGAAGCCGCGCTCGCGCAGGCCGCTCTCGACCTGGTAGAGGAAGTCGTTGGCCGTCCCGCCCGCGCGGTGGCGCTTGTCGACGTAGAGGTCGAAGCCGTAGACGTCGCCCTCGCCCAGCTCGATCCCGAGGCCGAGCAGGCGCATGTCGCGATGGCGCGGCATCGTGCCGTCGCACCACCAGTAGCAGCAGGCGAGCGCGTCGCCGACGAAGCCGACCATGCCGCCGTAGCCGGCCGCGACGTCGGCCTCGAAGCGGGCGTCGCCCTCGACGTCGCCGCGCTCGCGGTTCAGCTCGGCCAGCGCCGGCAGGTGACGCCGCTGCAGCGGCTCGATCCGCACCTGGCCGTGACGGACGGGTACGGCGATCTCGTCGAGCGGCTTGACGAGCACGAGCAGCGGCCCGGTCGTGTAGATCTGCGCCCGCAGCCGTCTCGCCAGCGCGCTCAGCCGCTCGCCGCGAGCGTTGTCGCGGACGCGCCGGCGCGGCTCTGAGACCAGGGACAGCAGTGACATTCGGTGCAACTCTCGGACCTGGAGGACAGGGACGGGCCGGCGGGAAGCCCCGCAATCCGCGATAATATAGACGGGCCTGCCGCAGTGCGCGAGGGCGTCCTCACCCGATCACGATGAGCCGACCTCTTCAGCCAGAGCGCGCGCAGGGCGTCTTCAGTACGCTGCTCGTGGTCGCGGGCGTCCCGCAGGAGTTCGACGCCCATCTGGCGCGCATGCACGCCAGCCTGCGCGAGCTGTACGACCTCGCGCTGCCGCCGGCGGCGGTCGACGAGGCGCTCGCGCTGGCGCGGCCGCTGGCGCTGGCGCGGCTGAGAGTGGCGGTCGCGCCGGGAGCCGGCGGGGAGGCCGTCGTGACGCTGTCGGCGACCGCGATCGAGCGCGAGATCGTGCTGCCCGGCCGCGAGCGGGCGCTCGAGCTGCGCAGTGTGTCGGTCGCGGACTGGCAGGGCGCGCACAAGTGGGTCGACCGGCGGCTGCTGGAGTCGCTCGACGCCGCCGTCGCGCCGGCCGGCGCGCTGCTGCTCGACGCCGCCGACGGCGCGGTGCTGGAGACGACGCGCGCGAACATCTTCGCCGTCGGCGCCGACGGCGTGCTGCGGACGCCGCCGGCCGACGGCGCGATCCTGCCGGGCATCAACCGCGCGCTGCTGCTGTCGCTCGCGCGCGAGCTGGGCTTCGACGCGCGCGAGGAGCGCCTCGCGCTCGCCGACCTCGCCGGCGCGCGCGAGCTGTTCACGAGCGGGTCGGTGCGCGGCGTGGAGCCGGTCGGCGCGCTCGACGGGACGGCGCTCGACGGTCCCGGCGAGGTCGCCGTCGCGCTCGCCGGCGCGCTCGGACGCCGCTGGTTCGGGTGAGAACGCGGGATGCGTCCATCCGCGTCAGGCCGTAACCTCGCCGGCCACACGACCTCCGGGAGAGCACCGCGATGAAGGACGCCGAACCGCTCTTCTACGAGCACTGGCTGGCCGCCAACAGCAGCGACGACCCGCAGTTCGAGCGCTGGGCCGAGCTCGAGAGCAGACAGCTGGAGGCCGGCCGCGAGCGCGTCGCCGAGGTCGAGCAGCACGTCACGCTGGCCGGCAAGGACGTGCTCGACGTCGGCTGCCAGTGGGGCGCGACCTGCATCGCGATCGCCCAGGCCGGCGGGCGCGTCACCGGTCTCGACGTCGAAGAGGAGCTGATGGAGGGGGCGCGCGTGCGCGCCGCCGAGCAGGGCGTCGAGGCGACCTACGTGCACGGCTTCGCCGAGTCGCTGCCGTTCGAGGACGAGTCGTTCGACGTGATCGTCTGCGTCAACGTGCTGGAGCACGTCAGAGACCACGAGGCCACGATCCGCGAGATGCTGCGCGTGCTGCGTCCCGGCGGCCGGCTCTACGTCGACGGGCCGAACCGCCTCTCGCCGCACTGGCTGCGGCGCGATCCGCACTATTCGATGTCCGGCATCAGCTGGATGCCGCCGGCGCTCGGCGCCTGGTACGTCACGAGAGTGCGCAGATACCCGAGCTACGACGTCGGCCGCTTCCCGGTCGCGCAGGTGATCGAGCGGCGTCTGAGAGCGAACGGCGCGCGGATCGCCTGGTCGAGCCTCGGCGACACCGGCTCGGGCGCCGCGGACAGGCTGAAGGCGCACGCGAAGTTCGCGCTGCGGCCGATGTTCCTGTTCGTCGCCGAGAAGCCCGCCCGCGCCTGACCGGGCCGTCGCGGACGGGGGGCGCCGCCGCGCGGCGCCCGCCCGCTTCCGCCTCAGAGCCAGTTCGGGCGGTAGTGCAGCTCGTACGTCAGCGCGCTCGAGCGCTCGCCGACGGGGCGCGCCGGGATCCCGCCGACGACGGTGAACGGCGCGACGTCTCTCGTCACCACCGCGCCGGCGGCGACGACGGCGCCCTCGCCGATCGTGACGCCGCCGAGCACCGTGCAGCGCAGCGCCAGCCAGGCGCGGTCGTGGATCTCGATCGGCGCGTACTCGTCGATGAAGTCGGGCGCGTCGAGCGTGTGCTTGGCCGTCATCAGCAGGCTGTACGAGGTGATGTTGACGTTGCGGCCGATCGTGATCCCGCCGCGCGCGTCGAGCAGGCAGTCGCGCCCGACTATCGTGTGCGCGCCGACGGTCAGCCGCTCGGGCGTCCACACCTCGGTGCCGAGCATGAAGGTCGACAGACCGGCGTCCTCGAAGCGGACCCCCGCCCGTTCGTAGGCGAGCATCCGCGGCGTGATGAAGGGGATCCGGTTGACCGCGTGGTTGAGCGTGAACTCCTTCGGCGGCAGGTAGCGCCGGAGGTGGCCGAAGCGGCCCATCCCGCTCAGCCGGCCTTGCGCGCCTCGACGTACAGCGATCCGTCGCGGCGGTCGGGCGAGTCGGGGCAGGGCTCGATCCAGCTCTCGCCCCAGTCGGTGTGGCGGGCCTCGGCGAAGCCGGCGGCGCGGCACATCAGCGTCAGCGTCTCGGCGTCGTACATCGCGCGGTGGCCGTTCTCGTAGAACAGCGCCTGGATCGCCAGCATCCCGGTCGGGCGCGACTGCGCCCACTCCGGGTCGGCGCGGCCGGCGTAGGAGTCGACGCAGAGGCCGGCGTCGGGGACGCCTATGCGCAGCACGCCGCCGGGCCGCAGCGCCGTCAGGCAGGCGCGCGTGAAGGCGAAGCCGTCGGAGAGGCTGAGGTGCTCGAGCATGTGCTCGTGGATGATCGCCTCGACCGTGCCGTCCGGCAGCGGGATCCCGAGCCGCAGGTCCCAGTGCACGTCGGCCGAGGTCGCGAACAGGTCGACGTTGGTCCAGCCGTCCTTGTGGTCCCAGCCGCAGCCGAGGTTGAGACGGATCGACTGCTGCTGGCGCAGCTGCTCGAAGAACCGTCTCGAGCGCGGCTTCATCACCTTCGTGCCGAGGCTGCGGACGAGGCCGGGGGCCCACGCCGGCGCCGCGCGCAGCAGCCGGCCGCCGGAGATGGGGGGCGGAGGCGGAGCCTGCTCGCCGCGTTCGAGATACCGCGCCAGCTCGTCGAGCCGGTCCTGTTCGCTGCCCTGCTCCTGTCCAGTCACCCGCGGAAGTCTACGGTCGCTGTCCAGGAGCATCGCCGTACGGCGGGAGAAATGCCGGAGGCCCGCCGTGGCGGG
>DATIOB010000278.1:0-12756 GCA_035473605.1 Conexibacter sp. | reverse complement strand
GCGCGACCTCGGAGGTGCCGACGAGGTACAGCTCATCCTCCGGAAGCGCGTAGATCTGCTGCTCCGTGTCGGGCAGGAAGCCGGTACCGTAGAGCGCCCGCTCGCGCACGAGCACCGGGGGGATGACCGGTTCGAAGCCCTTGCTCCGCAGCTTCTCGAGCACCCAGCGCACGAGCGCCAGCTCCAGCAGCACGAGGTCGCCTCTGAGGTAGGCGAAGCGCGAGCCCGACAGGCGCGCGCCGCGCTCCATGTCGATCCGGTCGCCGGCGAGCGTGAGGTGGTCCTTGCCGGTCTTCGTCGCGTCGCCGACCTCGCGCACGACCGTGTCCTCCGGCGCGGCGTCGGGCGAGGGCACGTTCGGCAGCGCCAGCAGCAGCGCGTCGAGCTCGGCTCTGACGGCGGTCTGCTCGTCTGAGCGGGCGCGGCCGCGGGCGGCCAGCTCGCTCATCGCCTGGTGCTCCTCTGGCGTCGGCGCGCCGCGGCGGCCGCGGCTGAGCTGGTTCTGCTCGGCCTGGATCGCCTCCAGCTCGACGGTCAGCGCGCGCCAGCGCTCGTCGGCGGCGAGCAGTCTGTCGATCGCGTCCGGGGCGACGTCGCCACGACGCGCGAGCCCGGCGCGGACGGCGTCGGGCTCTCTGCGGATCAGTCTGAGGTCGAGCACGGCCCCGACGCTACCGGCTGCTACTCGCCGGTGTCGGAGGTGGCGTCGCCGGTGTCGTCGCCACCGGCGTCGCCGCCGGTCGCGTCCGGCGAGTTCTGCTCGTCGTCGCCCGCCTCAGGCACCTCGGAGGTGCATCTGTAGCCATTCTCGGCGCTGCCGGTGCCCTCGGGGCGCGGGCCCGCGTCGGCGCCGGCGTACTTGGCGATGAACTGCGCGACCAGCTTCGCGTCCTCGCCGACGATGATGTTCGCCGGCATGATCGCGCCGGAGAAGCCGCCGTTCTGGATCGCGTAGAGGACCCGCTCGTAGCACTCGTGGCGAACGTTGAAGTTCGGGCCGTCGGTGCGCTCACGCGTTCTGATGTTGGCGGCGGAGCCGCGGGTGCCGACCTTCGTGAAGGTGTGGCAGCCGGCGCAGCGCTCCTTGAAGACTTCGGCCGGACGATATTCGGACGTGTCGCTCTTGGAGACCTGGATCTTCTGCTCGCCGCATGCGGCGAACGTGACGGAGGCTGCCAGCGCGGCGGCGACAAGGGTGATCGACTTCGGAAGGCGCGTCATGCGGTCGGGGACTATACGGAAGAATCCCGCCGAGATGCCCCTCCACCTCTCCGCACGTGCCTTCGCACGTCCCCCCGCGCGTCCGCTCGCGGTAGTGCTCGCCGTCGTCGCGCTGCTCTGCGCCGGCTGCGGATCGCCTGCCGCCGTCGACGTCGCCGAGACCGAGCCGGTCGCGATCGCGATGTCCGAGTTCCGCCTCACGCCGCAGTCGGTGCGGCTCCAGGGGGAGGGCAGACGGACCTTCGCGATCACCAACGAGGGGACGATGGTCCACCGCTTCGAGCTGCGCAGCGAGGACGGCACGAGACGGCTGGCGCTGGGCGAGCCGCTGCGGCCGGGCGAGTCGCAGGAGCTGACGGTGAGGATGCCGCGCGGCACCTTCCTGATGCGGTGCGCGCAGGAGCGTCACAACACGCTCGGCGAGCACGGCACCGTCACCGTGCTGTGAGCGGACTTAATCAGGGCGACCTAACTTCGGCGACCGTGACCGTTTCCGTCCAGCGTCGCGTCGTCGCCGCCCCGCGCTGAATTAGGGCAACCTAACTTTGCTCCCTCCGCCCGCTCGCGAGGTGCAGGGCGGCGCGCCTGGGGCGTCCGTGCAGGAGAACGGCGCGCGGCGGCGAAGATCCTCCACAGTCCCGGCGCCGGCCGAGACGATCTTCCTTTCGATCGTCCTCAACGGCGGCAACCAAAGAGGGTCGGTGCCGGGACCCTCAGCTTCCTCACAGCTCGTCCGCGCCGCTTCCCTCGGCGGCGCGGCCGAGCGTCCCGCCGCCTCAGATCGCGCCGGCCTCGCTGGCAGCCCGCAGCGCCAGCAGCGCGACGACGAAGCAGGAGATCGTCATCACGCCGATCTCGCGCCGGACGATCGACAGCACCACGACGCGCTGGTCCTCGGTGGGCAGCTCGCCGACCTCCTGGGAGGAGGCGAAGCCGCGTCCCTCGAGGATCGTCTCGGCCGAGCCGATCCGCAGCTGCTCGGCGATGAAGGTGATCGCGACGGGCAGCACGCCGTAGAGGATGTGGAGGTCGCCGTCGGGCGAATGGCCGAGCACGAGCAGCAACGCGCCGAGCAGCACCTGCACGACGATCGTCACCTGCGCGATCCGCAGCAGCCGCCAGAAGACGAGGCTCGGCTCGACTCTGAGCCACGCCCACGCACCGACGATGCCGGCGGCGAGATTGAAGACGAGCAGGAGCACGCCGATAACGAGATGAACGGTGGGCATCTTTGCGCCTTTCAGCACATTTGATTCGACACTTTAAGCACTAAGTAACACGTTGTTACAAGCTTGCTCGGACTGGTGATATAACCACGGCGGAGATGTTGACTACCTACGGTCCTGCCATCGTTTTCGTCGTACTGGGCGCTGTCATCGGCGGCGTCTTCGTGACCGCCGGTTCGCTCCTCGGACCCAAGCGCGCGGGTTCCACGAGAGAGGCACAGGTCACTCCGTACGAGTGTGGCCTGCCCTCCGAGGTGAGAGGCAACTTCCGCTTCGGGATCAGCTTCTACCTGATCGCGATGCTCTTCATCCTCTTCGACATCGAGGTCATCTTCCTCTATCCGATCGCCGTGCAGCTGAAGGCGTTCGGGACGTTCGCGCTGGTGGAGACGATCGTCTTCATCGTGCTGCTGATGGTGGCCTTCGTCTATGTCTGGCGCCGAGGTGCGCTCGAATGGAAATAACACGAGCCAAGCTCGGTGCCCCCGCCGTCGAAGGCGGCGGCGAGGAATTCCGCATCCAGGGGCAGCGCGCCCGCGACATGCTGCGCGGCGATCTGACCGACGCGGAGCTGGAGGCGTACGTCGAGGAGCGGGTGCTCACGACCACGCTCGACAAGGTGACGGCGTGGGCGCAGGGCAACTCGATGTTCCCCGCGACCTTCGGCCTCGCCTGCTGCGCGATCGAGATGATGTCGCTGCCGGGCGCGCGCCTGGACATCGGCCGCTTCGGCTTCGAGGCCTTCCGCGCCTCCCCGCGCCAGGCCGACATGCTGATCCTCTCCGGTCGCGTCTCGATCAAGATGGCGCCGATCGTGCGCCGCATCTACGACCAGATGCTGGAGCCGCGCTGGGCGATCTCGATGGGCGCCTGCTGCTCCTCGATGGGCGTCTTCAACAACTACGCGATCGTCCCGGCCGACAAGTTCATGCCGATCGACGTGCACGTCCCCGGCTGCCCGCCGCGCCCGGAGGCGCTCGCGCACGCCATCCTCAAGCTGCGCTCGAAGGTCCAGGGCCACCCGCCGAGAGGCTGGCGCGAGCGCTACGAGGCGGTCGGCACCGAAGAGGTCGTCGGCGCCGCCGACCGGCCGGGCGTCAACGCGATCAACGTCTTCCAGTCCGGGGAGACCCAAGGTGCCTGACGCGACCGGCTTGGAGCTGATCGCTCAGGGCCTCCGCGACCGGCACCCCGACGCTGTCCTCGACACGCTCCACTTCCGCGGCGAGGCGACGATCTCGGTCGCGTCCGCGCACGTGCGCGACGTGCTGCTGGCGCTGCGCGAGCAGGGCTACAGCTTCCTCGCCAGCCTCCACGGCGTCGACTACTACCCCGACGAGCCGCGCCTCTCGGTCCACTGGCAGCTGCTCGACATGAGCGCCGTCGACCGCATCTGCGTCAAGGTCCGCCTGCCGCTCGACGACGCGCACGTCGACTCGGTCGTCGACATCTGGCCCGGCGCCAACCATCCGGAGCGCGAGGTCTACGACATGTTCGGGATCGTCTTCGACGGCCACCCCGACCTGCGCCGCATCCTGATGCCCGAGGACTACGAGGGCCACCCGCAGCGCCGCGACTTCCCCGTCGGCGGCGAGCCGGTCATCTTCACGTACAACGAGGACAAGATCCCGGGTTGGACGCAATGAGCACCGGCATCTCCGACTACCGCAGACGCGAGGAATCGACCTCGTACTCCGCCGAGCCCGCCGGGATGGGGCTCGAGCAGGAGATGATGACGGTCAACATGGGTCCGCATCACCCCTCCACGCACGGGGTGCTGCGCCTGATCCTGACGCTCGAGGGCGAGATCGTCCGCGACATCAAGCCGATCATCGGCTACGTCCACACCGGCATCGAGAAGACCGCCGAGCAGAAGGCCTACTGGAAGGTCATCCCCGTCGTCGAGCGGATGGACTACCTCTCCTACTACTTCAACGCGTACGCCTTCTGCGGCGCCGTCGAGAAGCTGCTCGAGGTCGACGTCCCCAAGCGCGCGCAGTACCTCCGTGTGATCCACATGGAGCTGAACCGGATCATGTCCCACCTCGTCTGGCTCGGCACCAGCTGCATCGACCTCGGGGCGATCGGCATGTGGTGGTACGCCTTCCGCGAGCGCGAGCAGGTGCTCGACCTGTTCGAGATGTCCTCCGGCCAGCGCATGCACACGCGCTACTTCCAGGTCGGCGGCGTCATAGAGGACATCCCCTCCGGCTGGGCGAGGCGCGTCAAGCAGTTCACCAAGACGATGCGCGAGCGCTCGCAGCAGTACAGCGCGCTGCTCGACAAGAACGAGATCTTCCTGCAGCGGATGCGCCACACCGGCGTCGTCGACGAGAGAACGCTGATCGATCTCGGCGTCACCGGGCCGCTGCTGCGCGCCGCCGGAAACCCGTGGGACCTGCGCAAGGCCGACCCGTACTGCTCGTACGAGGACTTCAGATTCCGCATCCCGGTCGGGACGACGGGCGACAACTACGATCGCTACCGCGTCCGCCACGCCGAGATCCTCGAGTCGTGCGAGATCATCGACCAGGCGATCGACGGCCTGCCCGAAGGCCCGCACATCACCGAGGACCGCAAGGTCGCGCTGCCGCCGCGCCACGAGCTGGCGACCTCGATGGAGGCGCTGATCCACCACTTCAAGCTCGTCACCGAGGGCTTCCGCGTCCCGCCGGGCGAGGTCTACAACGCGATCGAGTCGCCGCGCGGCGAGCTCGGCTGCTTCGTGCGCTCCGACGGCTCCTCCAAGCCGGCCCGCGTGCACATGCGCGACCCCTCGTTCGTCAACCTGCAGGCGACCGCGCCTGCGACCCGCGACACCTACATCGCCGACCTCGTCGCGACGCTCGCGATGCTCGATCCCGTCCTCGGAGGGGTGGACCGCTGATGGCTGAGCAGACCTCGGCCGTGGCTCGCTACGGCCACGGCTCGCGCATCCCTGGCTGGGACGACTCCGTCGACCTCGGCAAGGACCCCGCCGTCGTCCCCGACCCGGCGACGACGCCCGTCCCCGACGCCCTGCGCGCGGAGATCGAGGCGTCGATGGCGAAGTACCCCGAGTTCCGCTCGGCGACGATCCCCGCCCTGCACGCCGCCCAGGCGGTGCACGGCTGGTGCTCGCCGGAGGCGATCGAGCAGGTCGCCTGCGTGATGCGGCTGACGCCCGGCTACGTGACCGCGGTCGCGACCTTCTACGACATGTTCGAGACCAAGCCGGTCGGCAGACAGCGCGTCTACGTCTGCACGAACATCTCCTGCTCGCTGCGCGGCGGCAAGGAGATGCTGGCGGCGGTCGAGGCGGCCGCCGACGGCGACCCCGACTTCAACGTGCGCGGCTTCGAGTGCCTCGGCGCCTGCGACATCGCGCCGATGGCCTCGGTCAACGGCGAGTTCGTCGGACCGCTGGAGCTGGCCGACGCCGAGCAGCTGATCGCCGACCTCAGAGAAGGTCGCGAGGTGCTGCCCGACAAGCAGCTGTCCCGGCGCGCCTGCGCCGACCCAGGAGCGAACCCGAATGGCTGACAAGCTTCTCTTCGACCGGATCGACGAGCCCGGCCTCGACACGATCGAGGTCTACCAGCGGCGCGGCGGCTACGAGTCGCTCAAGCAGGCGCTCAGAATGACGCCCGAGGAGGTTCTCCAGAACCTGCTCGACTCCGGCCTGCGCGGCCGCGGCGGCGCCGGCTTCGCGATGGGCAAGAAGGTCTCGTTCCTGCCCAGAGGCGGGATGGACAAGTACCTCGTCTGCAACGCGGACGAGTCCGAGCCCGGGACCTTCAAGGACCGCGAGCTGATGCAGAAGTCGCCGCACATGCTGATCGAGGGCATGATCATCGCGGCGTACGCGGCCGGCGCCAACCGCTCCTTCATCTACATCCGCGGCGAGTACGAGCTGCAGGCGATGAAGCTGGAGGCGGCGCTGATCGAGGCGCGCCAGGCCGGCTTCCTCGGCGACGACATCCTCGGCTCGGGCCACTCGCAGACGCTCGTGCTGCACCGCGGCGCCGGCGCCTACATCTGCGGCGAGGAGACCGGCCTGCTCGACTCGCTCGAGGGCAAGCGCGGCAACCCGCGCCTGAAGCCGCCGTTCCCGGCCAACCAGGGCCTCTACCAGGGCCCGACGCTGATCAACAACGTCGAGACGCTCGCGACGGTCCCGCACATCATCAAGATGACGGGCACCGAGTACGCGAAGCTCGGCGTCGAGAACTCCGCCGGCACGAAGCTGATCTCGATCTCCGGCAACGTCCAGAGACCGGGCAACTACGAGATCGAGCTGGGCATGAAGGCCAGAGACATCATCTACGGCCTCGCCGGCGGTCCCGAGCCGGGTCGCGAGATCAAGTTCTGGTTCCCGGGCGGCTCCTCCTCGCCGGTGCTCAAGCCGGAGGACCTCGAGCTGGGCTACGACTTCGACTCGATGGCGAAGGCCGGCTCGATGCTCGGCTCCGGCGCGATCATCGTCGTCGACGACAGCAACTCGGTCGTCGACGTCGCGCTGACGCTGGCGAAGTTCTACAGACACGAGTCGTGCGGCAAGTGCACCCCGTGCCGCGAGGGCACCAACTGGACCGTGAAGATGCTGCAGCGGATCCACGACGGCGACGCGACGCCGATGGACCTCGACATCATCGCCTCCGTCCAGGACCAGATCATGGGCAACTGCCTCTGCGTGCTCGGCGACGCGATGGCGATGCCGCTCTCCTCGATGGTCGCGAAGTTCCGCGACGAGTTCGAGCAGTACATCGAGGAGGCGCGCGAGCGCGCCGGTCTCGGCGCCGCGCCGGACCCCTCGCCGATCGAGATCGCTGGAGCCGCCGCCTGATGCCCCGCCCCGAGAGACAGTTCGTCACGTTCTCGATCGACGGCCGCGAGGTCAGCGCGCCGGCCGGCGTGATGCTGGCCGACGGCGCCAAGTACGGCGACATCGAGATCCCCGTCTTCTGTTACGAGCCGAAGCTCGGCGCGCCGGTCGGCGCCTGCCGCATGTGCCTCGTCGAGGTCGAGGGCATACCGAAGCTGCAGACCGCCTGCTCGACGCCGGTCAAGGACGGCATGGTCGTCCACACGCAGACCGCGCGCGTGAGAGAGGCGCAGAACTCGGTCGTCGAGTTCCTGCTCGTCAACCACCCGCTCGACTGCCCCGTCTGCGACAAGGGCGGCGAGTGCCCGCTGCAGGACATCACCTTCGGCTGGGGCCGCGGCGTCTCGCGCATGGTCGAGCCCAAGCGCCACTTCAGAAAGCCGCTGGAGCTGTCGCCGCTGATCGCGATCGACCGCGAGCGCTGCATCCTCTGCTACCGCTGCGTGCGCTTCTCGCAGGAGGTCAGCGAGGACTACCAGCTGATCCTCAACGAGCGCGGCGCCTCGTCGTTCGTCGGCACCTTCGACGGCCACCCGTACGTCGCGCCGTTCAGCGGCAACATCATCGAGCTGTGCCCGGTCGGCGCGCTCACCTCGCGCGCCTACCGCTTCCGTGCGCGGCCGTGGGACATCGAGGGCTCCGGCTCCGTCTGCACCCACTGCCCGGCGCAGTGCAACGTCGAGTTCACCGTCCGCGACGAGCGCGTCCTGCGCGTGCTCGCGCGCGACAACCATGGCGTCGACGACGGCTGGCTGTGCGACAAGGGCCGCTTCGCCTACCAGGCGATCCACTCCGAGGAGCGCGTCGTCGAGCCGCTCGTGCGCGATCCCCAGAGCGGCGAGCTGGTGCCCGCGACGTGGGAGTACGCGCTCGACGTCGCCGCCGCCGCGCTGAGCGAGGCCGGCGCGAAGACCGGCGCGCTCGCCGGCGGCACGACGACCAACGAAGAGGGCTTCCTGCTCCAGCGCCTGATGCGTGAGGGGCTCGGCTCGGCCGACCTCGACGCGCGCGCCGGCCTGCCGCCGGTCGCGCCCGAGACGCAGCGCGCGCTCGCCGCGCCGGCGCTGCAGGCGACGATCCCGGACCTCGAGTTCGCGCACACCGTGCTCGTGCTCGGGACCGACCCGATCGACGACGTCGCCTCGCTCGACCTGCGGATCCGCAAGGGCGTGCGCCGCAACGGCGTCAAGCTCGCCGTCGCGACCAGCCGCCCGAGCGCCCTGGACCCGAACGCGAGACTGTGGCTGCGCTACGCGCCCGGTGCCGAGCACGCTTTCGTGGCGGCGCTCGAGGCCGAGCTGAGCGGCGCCGGCGGCGTGCAGGAGCTGTGCGACAAGGCCGACGCCGACCCGAAGGCGATCGCCGCGCTCGCCGCGCTGCTGAAGGATGGCGGCGAGGACGTCGTGATCCTCTGGAGCCAGCGGCTCGGCAGCGCCCCGCTGCACGCGCTGCTGAACGTCGCCGCGGCGCTGAGACTGTCCGAGCGCGACGGCGCCGGCCTGCTCGAGGTGCCGGTCGGCGGTAATGGCCGCGGCCTGCGCGAGGTCGGCGTCCAGCCGAACGCCGGAGCGGGCCTCGCCGACGCGAAGAAGGCCGGCAAGTCGGCCCGCGAGATCGCGACGGCTGCCGCCAACGGCCAGCTCGAGGCGCTCTACCTGCTGCACGCCGACCCGGTCCGCGACTACGCCGACCGCCGTCTGTGGGAGGCCGCGCTGAGCGAGGCCGGCGCCGTGATCGCGCACGCCTCGCTGCTGAGCGGCGCGCTGCGCGCGACCGCGACCGTCGTCTTCCCGGCCGAGTCGTACGCCGAGAAGGAGGGCACGATCGTCAACCTCGACGGCCGCGTCCAGCGCCTCCGGCCCGCGATCGGCCGTCCCGGCTCGGTCCGCGCCGAGTGGCAGGTGCTCGCCGACGTCGCCAAGCGCGTCGGCCTCGACGTCGGCGCCCTCACCGGCCCGATGGTGACCAGACAGGTCGTCGCGGCCGTGCCGTTCTACGCCGGCCTGACGCTGGAGGAGATCGGCGGCAAGGGCGTCCGCTGGCAGGAGCGCGAGGCCGCCGCGAGCGCGCCCGCCGCCCCGGCCGGACCGTTCGAGGCCGGCGAGCCGCTCGCCGCGCCGAGACCGAACGGCGCCCTGCGCCTCGGCACCTACCGCTCGATCTGGGCCGCGCCCGAGGTCGAGGCATCGCCCGCGCTGAAGTTCCTCAGCGCCAAGCAGCAGGCGGAGATCTCCCCGGTCGACGCCGACCGCCTCGGCCTCGACAACGGCGCCAAGGTCTCCGTCAGCGCAGGCGACGCGAGCGTGCTCGCGAAGGTCTTCGTGCGCGGCAACGTCCCCGCCGGAACGGTCTTCCTCGCGGAGGCGACCGCCGAGCAGTCCGCGACCGAGCTGCTGGGCGAGGAACCCCGGCTCGTTGAGGTGCGCCCCGCATGAACGTGATGCTTCCGTTCGCCGAGGTCGGCTACGCCGAAGCCTGGTGGATCCAGATCATCAAGGCGGTGATCATCTTCGTCGTCGGCTTCACGCTCGTGCCGCTGGCGCTGATGCTCGATCGCAAGCTGATGGGCCGCATGCAGATGCGCTACGGCCCCAACCGCGTCGGCCCGTTCGGCGCGCTGCAGCCGATGGCCGACATCGGCAAGCTGCTGTTCAAGCAGCAGTTCCGCCCGAGAACGTCGGTCGGCTTCCTGTTCGCCGCCGCGCCCGCGATCTCGATGGTCTGCGCCGCCGGCGCCTTCGCCGTGATCCCGTTCGGGCCGGTCGTCGACATCTGGGGCGCGGACGTCGGCCTCTACGGCATCGACGTCTCGATCGGCATCCTCTTCGTCTTCGCCTTCTCGGCGCTGTCGGTCTACGGGCTGATGCTCGGCGGCTGGGCGTCGGGCTCGAAGTACTCCTTCCTCGGCGCGATGCGCTCGGCCGCCCAGCTGATCTCCTACGAGGTCTCGATGGGCCTGTCGCTGATCGGCGTCGTGATAATGGCCGGCACGCTGTCGCTGACGGAGATCGTCGAGGCGCAGTCCGGGATGTGGTACATCGTGCCGCAGCTCGTCGGCTTCATCATCTTCCTCTTGGCAGCGTTCGCCGAGACGAACCGGCCGCCGTTCGACCTCACCGAGGCCGACGCCGAGCTGGTCGGCGGCTACTCGACCGAGTACGGCGGCGGCCGCTTCGCCGCCTACTACGCGGCCGAGTACTTCCACCTCGTGATCGCCTCCGCGATCGCCGTGACGATGTTCTTCGGCGGCTGGATGCTGCCGTTCGGGATCGACCCGCCGCAGTGGGTCGACCCGATCGTGGTGATCGTCAAGACGGTGCTGGTCGTCTGCTTCTTCATCTGGGCGCGCACGACCTTCCCGCGCCCGCGCTACGACCAGCTGATGTCGCTCGGTTGGAAGATCCTGCTTCCCCTGGCCACGGCCAACGCGCTCGTGACCGCAATCATCGTGGTGGTGACCTCCTGATGGCCTGGAACCCCGGCGACGACGTCATCGCCGTTCAGCGCGCCCCGGAGCCCGGCGGCGCCGGCGGCGCGTACCGCGCCTTCGGCGAGACCCTGCGCGGCCTCAAGACGACGTTCGCTCGCATGCTCGAGAGACCGGTCGTCTACCAGTACCCCGAGGAGAAGCTGCCGGTCTACCCGCGCTTCCGCGGGCGCCACAAGCTCCACCGCTTCGAGGACTCGAAGCTGGAGAAGTGCGTCGGCTGCTCGCTCTGCGCTGCCGCCTGCCCGGCCGACTGCATCCGCGTCGTGGCGGCTGAGAACACGCCCGACCACCGCGTCTCGGCCGGCGAGCGCTACGCGGCCGTCTACGAGATCAACCTCTCGCGCTGCATCTTCTGCGGCTACTGCGAGGTCGCGTGCCCGTTCGACGCGATCACGATGGGCCACGACTACGAGATGTCCGACTACAACCGTCAGGACCTCATCTTCACGAAGGAGATGCTGCTCGCCGAGCCGCTCGAGCGCACCCCGCTGCGGACCGAGGACGAGTAGCGAGCGCCATGTCCGCAGTCATCTTCTTCATCGCGGCGATCGGCGCCCTCGCGGGAGCGATCGGCGTCGTCGCCCTCAGAAACCCCTTCTACAGCGTGCTCGCGCTGGTCGGCCACCTGATCTCGCTCTCGGCGCTCTTCCTGCTGCTGCGGGCCGAGTTCCTCGCCGCCGCGCAGGTGATCGTCTACGCCGGCGCCGTCACCGTGCTGTACGTCTTCGTCGTCTCCTACGTCGGCGACGGCACCGTCCCGCTCGGACCCGGCGGCCTGCGCCTGCGCAACGTCTCGATGCTGTTCGTCGGCGTGCTGTTCGTCGAGCTGTCGATCGCGATCCTCGGCTCCGGCCTGAAGGCGATCGACGGCGAGGGGGCGCCGTACGTGCCCGGCTTCGGCACGCCCGAGGCGATCGGCGAGGCGCTGCTGACGAAGTTCCTGCTGCCGTTCGAGCTGGCCTCGCTGCTGCTGCTCGTCGCCGCCGTCGGCGCCGTGATGCTGGCGCGCCGCCGGATGGGCGGCACGACGCTCGATGACCTGCCCTACGACGAGTCGCGCTACGTCACGCCGCGCTCGCTCTTCAGCGGCACGATGGCCGAGGCCGTCGGCGCGCTGCACGCGCCGCCGGAGGACCCGCGCCAGACCGCGCGCCAGACGGCGCCGTACGTGCCGCCGTCCGAGCGCAAGCCGGTCCCCGCGGCCGCACCGCCGGCCGCGCCCGCGGCCGACGCGGCCGCCCCCGCCGCCGACGACACGAAGGAGGACTGACCCATGGCCATCGGTTGGTACCTGGTCGTCTCGGCCCTGATCTTCTGCATCGGCGCAGGCGGCGTGCTCACGCGGCGCAACCCGCTCGTGATCCTGCTCTGCCTGGAGCTGATGCTCAACGCGGCCAACATCGCGCTGATCGCCTTCGCCCGCATGTGGGGCAACGGCGACGGCCAGATCTTCGCGATCGTCGTGATGGTCGTCGCGGCCTGTGAGGTCGCCATCGGCCTGGGCCTCATCGTCGCGCTCTACCGGCAGCGGCTCCCGGTCGACGTCGACGACCTGCGGGAGCTGCACGGATGAGCCTCACGACCGCCGCCTGGCTCGTCCTCGCGATGCCACTCGCCGGCTCGCTGATCATCACGCTCGGCGGCCGCATCTGGACGCCGCGGATCGCCGGCTGGCTCGGCACGCTCGCGATCACGCTCGCGTTCGTCTTCGCGCTCGTCGCGTTCTTCAAGCTGCAGAACAGGCCGGAGGACGCGAAGGTCGCGACCTCGTCGCTGTGGGACCTCGTGAACGTCGCCGGCGTGCGGATCCGGCTCGGCATCTACGTCGACCCGCTCTCGGTCTTCATGGCGCTCGTCGTCAGCGGCGTCTCGGCGCTGATCCATCTGTACTCGGTCGGGTACATGAACTCCGACCGCGGGTACACGCGCTTCTTCGCCTACCTGAACTTCTTCGT
>DATIOB010000277.1:0-4126 GCA_035473605.1 Conexibacter sp. | reverse complement strand
GCCCCCGCCGGGTCGCTCGACGCCGATCCGGAGCACACGCCGGGCGATGCGATCGAGAGTGCAAGGGGCGCCGGCCGGCGGGTCCAGCCCAGCCGCCTCCAGCTCCTCGTCGCCCGGCGGATGGCCGAGGCCAAGGCCACGATCCCCCATTTCC
Source organism: Conexibacter sp. (assembly GCA_035473605.1). Lineage (GTDB taxonomy): Bacteria > Actinomycetota > Thermoleophilia > Solirubrobacterales > Solirubrobacteraceae > Conexibacter. The sequence goes on along the minus strand of DATIOB010000277.1, from coordinate 3,972 downwards.
AGGTGCAGACGGAGGTCGCGATGGACGCGGCGATCGCCCTGCGCGCGCAGCTCAAGCAGCTCGCCGGCGAGGGCGGCGCAGGCGCAGGCGCGAGCGCGGTGCCGTCGCTCAACGACATGGTCGTGAAGGCAACGGCGCTCGCGCAGCGGCGCCACCCGCTCGCCAACGCCTCCTACCGCAACGACCGCTTCGAGCTGCACGAGCACGTAAACGTCGGGATCGCGGTCGCCACCGGCGGCGCCCTGATCGTGCCGGCGATCCGTGACGCGGACCGCAAGTCGCTCGGGCGGATCGCGAGCGAGGCGCGGGCGCTCGCCGGCCGCGTGCGCGACGGCGCCAGCACCGCCGAGGACCTCGCGGGCGGCACCTTCACCGTCTCGAACCTCGGCATGTTCGGGGTTACCGCGATGACGCCGGTGATCAACGCCCCGCAGGCGGCGATCCTCGGCGTCGGCGCGCTGCGCGAGGTGCTGGTGCGCGTCGACGGCGAGATCGTCGACCGCACGCTGATGACGCTCACGCTCTCCTGCGACCACCGGATCCTCTACGGCGCGGACGCCGCCCGCTTCCTCGGCGAGATTCGCCAGCTGCTCGAGGTGCCGCTGACGATGGCGCTGTGATGTCCAGCCTTGGTCTCGTGCCGCTCGCGAGCAGCTCAGACGAGGGTCAGGCCGGGGCGCACGAAGGCTCTGGCTGTCGTCGCCGCATAGCGGCGAGGTCGGCGGGGGTGTCGACGTCCCGTAGGTCTCCGCCTTCGCACGCGACCGCTAAAACCGGCACGGTCGCCAGCAGCTCGCGGGCGCCGTCGTCCCCGCGCAGCGCTGCGATCGCGGCGAACAGCTCGCGGCTCAGCAGCACGGGATGGCCGGGGCGGCCGTCGTAGCTGGCGCGCGCCGCTGGCTCAGGCGCGCCGGCGGCGGCCGCGACGCGCCCGATCGCGGCCGGCGCGATCCGTGGCTGGTCGCCGAGCGTGACGACGATCGCGTCGCAGCACGGCGCGAGCGCCGCGACGCCCGCGCGTAGGGAGGCGGCGAGGCCCTCCTCCCAGCCGGGGACGCGGACGGGCGTGGCGCCGTGCAGGGCGACGGTCGCGGCGATCTCGTCTGCGTGCGCGCCGACGGTGACGACGACGGGCGCGACGCCGGCGGCGGCCATCGCCGCCAGCGCGTGCTCCAGCAGCGGCCGGCCGTCGAGCTCGGCGAGCTGCTTGCGGCCGCCGAAGCGGCGCGACCCGCCGGCGGCCAGGACCAGCCCGCCGACGCGCGGCGCGGACGGTCTAGGCGAGTGCGGCGCTGCGCTCATGCGCGTAGGCGGTCGCTGCCGCGAGGGTCGTGGTGCCGTCCTCGCGTGCGCGCGCGAAGACCTCGTCGAGCGCCGTGCCGATCGCCGCGGTGCGGCGCTCGGCCTCGGCGAGGTCATAGCCGTCGACCTCGGAGGCGACGCCGATCAGGCCGCCAGCGTTGGCGATGAAGTCCGGCGCCCAGAGGGTCCCGCGGGTGCGGAGAAGCTCGGCGACGTCGTCGCCGGCGAGCTGGTTGTTGGCCGCGCCCGCGACGACGCGGCAGTCGAGCGCGGCGGCGACCTCGGCGGTCAGCACACCGCCCAGCGCGCACGGCACGACGACGTCGACGGGCTCCAGCAGCAGCTCCCGCGGCTCGACCCAGCGCGCCCCCAGCTCGTCGGCGAGCGCCCGCTTGGCGGGATCGACGTCGCTGACGACGAGGCGCGCGCCGAGCGCCGCGGCGCGCCGGGCGACGTCGCCGCCGACCGTCCCGAGGCCCAGCACCGACAGCGTCCGGCCGTCGAGCGAGGCGTCGCCGAACGCCTCGCGGCAGCCGGCCTCGATCGCGGTGACGACCCCGTACGCGGTGATCCCGCTCGGGTCGCCGGAGCCGCCGTGCTCCGGTGGGAGCCCGATCACGTGGCCGGTGCGCTGCGCCATCGCGAGGAAGTCGTCGGTCGTCGTGCCGGCGTCCTTGCCGGTCAGGAACCGCCCGCCGAGCCGCTCGACGAGGTCGCCGACGTCGTGCATCACGTCGCGCCGTCGCTCCGCGCTCAGCGGCTCCTGCGGGGCCGCGATCACGCACTTGCCGCCGCCGTGGCGCAAGCCGACCGACGCCGACTTCAGCGTCATCGCACGCGACAGCCGCAGCGCGTCGGCGAGCGCGTCGGCGAACGTCGGGTACGGCACCATCCGGCAGCCGCCCATCGCAACGCCGTCGGCGCCTGGCGCGTGGATGGCGATCCCGTACGCGACTCCCGAGCGCGGTCCGCGCTCGACGTGCAGCGCGTGGTGCTCGAAGCCCGTGCCGTCCTCGAAGAGCGCGGTCACCGCAGCCCCTCCGTTCCCGTCCGCAGCGACGTCAGCGCGACCATGGTTTCCTCCGTTCGGCAGTGGAGCGGGCATAATAGAAGAAGAGTTGTTGTTTTTCATTTACCGGGGCTGGATCTGGCCTTTGGTCTCCCGCAGCGGTGCCGCCGAGCGCCGTGCGCGCACCGCCACGATCTCGGCGAGGATCGAGACCGCGGTCTCCTCGGGGGTGCGGCCGCCGATGTCGAGGCCGCACGGTGCGTGCAGGCGCGCGAGCTGCGCCGCGTCGGCACCGGTTCGCGCAGCCGCTCGTCACGCTCGGCGGTCGTGCGGCGGCTGCCGAGCGCGCCGACGTAGCCGGCGTCGGTCGCGAGCGCGCCGAGCAGCGCCGGCACGTCGAGGCGCGGGTCGTGGCTGAAGACGAGCACCGCGTCGCGCGGACCGAGCCGCCGGCCTGCGAGCGCCGCCGCCGGCCAGCCGACCACGACCTCCGCCGCGCGCGAACCGCGGCGCGGAGACGAACCGCTCGCGTGGATCGCAGATCCTCACGCGGTAGCCGAGCTCACGCGCCAGCGGCGCAAGCGCGGCCGAGAAGTCGATCGCGCCGAAGATCAGCATCTGCGGCGGCGACGCGAACGAGCGCACGTGCACGCGCAGCGCCGACCCGATCGTCGCGCCGTCGGCGCCGTAGCGGCGGATCGCCGTCCGGCCCTGTTCGAGCAGCCCAGTCGCGTCGCGCACGACGCCGTCGTCGAGCAGCCGCGCGGCGCCGAAGGAGCCGACGACGCGCAGCGGCGCGCTCGTATCGCCCGGGACGGTCGCGGCGAGCGCGACGACGGCGCCGGCGCGCGGGCCGTCGAGCAGCGTCGCGAGCGCGGCCGGGCGGTCGTCCGCGACCGCCTCCGCGACGGCGGCGTCGCGCGAGCCCGGCGCCAGCAGGTGCACGAAGACATGGACGGTCCCGCCGCAGGTGAGGCCGGCCGTCCCCGCCAGCGCGTCGGAGATGCCGTACGCGAGCAGCCGCGGCGGGCCGCCGGCGAGCACCTCGCCGGCCTCGTGGGCGAGCGCGCTCTCGATGCAGCCGCCGCTGATCGAGCCCTCGATCGCGCCGCCGGCGGCGAACGACATCGCGGCCCCGGGCGGCAGCGGCGCCGAGCCCTCGACCTCGACGAGGACCGCGCGCGCGACCGCGACGCCGTCGCGCAGCCAGGCGCCGAGCCGGCCGGCCTGCTCGCCGATGACGCTCACCGACGCAGCGCGCTCGCCCCGACGACGCGGCTGTGGCCGCGGAACTCGGCGACGACGGTGCCGTCGTCGCGGCGGATCGTGACGTCGTAGATCCCGCTGCGGCCGCTGCGCACGCGCTCTTCCGCGACCGCGTGCAGCACGTCGCCGGCCGCCGCGGGACGCAGGAACTCGATCTCGCAGGCGCGCGCCACCGCCGGCTCGCCGTACGTGTTGCAGGCGAACGCGAAGGCGGTGTCGGCGAGCAGGAACAGGTAGCCGCCGTGGCCGCTGCCGTGGCCGTTCAGCAGCTGCGGCCCGATCCGCAGCACCGCGGTCGCGCGGCCCGGCGCGACGTCGCGGATCTCGATTCCGAGCGCCTGCGCGACGGCGTCGTTCGCGAGCAGCCGCTGCGCCGCGTCGCGGGCGAGCGCGGC
>DATIOB010000276.1:0-8086 GCA_035473605.1 Conexibacter sp. | reverse complement strand
GGGTGAGGGCGTCGTCGAAGAGGCTTGGCGGGGCATCGGCGGCGGGTGGGAGGTCCGCGACGTCGGGTGTTGCCTCGGCGTCCACGCGCGCCGTCTCCGCCACCGCCCGCGACTCCTCGTCGAGCCGCGCCCAGGCCGCGTCGGCAGCATCCGCGGCGGCCGCGGCCTCCTCGCCGCGCGCGGCGGCGGCCGCCAGCAGCGGGGCGACGGGGGCGGCGGCGCGCGCGGCGCGGAGGATCCGCTCGGCCTCGTCGCGGATGCCGCGCTTCGCCTGCCAGCTCGTCAGCTCGGCCTCGGCGCGCGCGAACCGCTCGCGCCGCTCCGCCAGTTCGGTCGCGGCAGCAAACGCGCGCTCGGCCTCCGCGCGGGCGGCGCGGGCGCCCACGGCCGCCTCCTGGGCGGTGACCGCGTTCGCCTGCGCGCCGACGCTGAGCCCGCCGGTCCACTCGCGCACCGAGGCCGGATCGACCTCCCAGTCGGCGGGCGGCTCCTCGCCGGAGGCCTGCGCCAGGCGTGCGACGACGTCGCGGACGGCGCCGAGCTGGCTGTGCAGGTCCGCTCGCGCCGCTCTCGCGCGATCTCTCAGCCACCACTCGACCTGGGCGAACCGCTCGGTCCCGAAGAGGCGCTCCAGCAGCTTCCAGCGCTCGTCGCTGCCGGCGCGCAGGAAGGAGGCGAACTCGCCCTGCGGCAGCAGCACGACCTGGCAGAACTGGTCGCAGGTCATCCCGAGGGGATCGGCCAGCTCGGTTCTCGCCTCGTCGGGGCGAGCGGCGAGCGTGTGCCAGTCGCCGTCGCGCAGCTCCTGCACGGTGCAGGCGTGACCCTCCTCGGTGACGCCGTCACCGCGCACCTTCGGCCGCTCCTGCTTCGGCCGCCGGACGATTCTGAAGCGGCGGTCGCGCAGCGTCACCTCCAGCTCGATCTCGGTGCGGACGTCGTCGGCGGCGTGATCGGAGCGCAGGCGGGCGTCGCGCGCGCGGGCGCCGGGCACCTCGCCGTAGAGCGCGAAGCAGACGGCGTCGAGCAGCGTCGTCTTGCCGGCGCCGGTGTCGCCGCGCAGCAGGAACAGGCCGGCGCTGCTGAGCGCGTCGAAGTCGACCTCCTCGGACCCGGCGAACGCCTGGAAGGCGGTCACGCGGAGGCGGTGCAGGCGCATCGGCTCAGGGTATCCGGCGGGCGGGACGCAGCGAGAGGCGCGGGCGGGCGGCGGCGCGCGAGCGCTACGCGACGGCTTCGGCGACGCGGCGCGCGGTCAGCGCGTCGCGCAGCAGCGTCAGCTCGTCGTCGTCGGCGTCGCTGCCGCGCACGTCGGCGACGAAGCGGCGCAGCAGCTCGTCGTCGTCCAGCCCGCGCAGGCGCTGATAGGAGTCGCCCGGCGCGCCGGCGGTGTCGCCCTGCGGATCGAACGCGAGCACGACCGCGTGCGGGAAGCGCGCGCGCAGCCGCTCCATCGCATCGCTCGGCCGCACCGGATCGGTCAGCGTCGCCTGCACCCAGGCGCCCTCGCGGTCGCGCAGGCGCGGATCGGCGAGCAGCTCGTCGAGCGTGCCGCGCAGCGTCGCCAGCGGGCGGGGCAACGGCGTCGGAAGCAGCTCGACGTTCGATCCGCCCGCCGACACCTCCACGATCGCGACCGACTTTCTCTGCGTCGCCTCGCTGAAGGAGAAGGCGAGCGGCGAGCCGGCGTAGCGGCCCGCGCCGCCGCCGACGACCTGCGGCCCGTGCAGATGGCCGAGCGCGACGTAGTCGGCGCCCGCGAAGACGGCCGGCGGCACGTGCGCGGCGCCGCCGACGGCGAGGTCGCGCTCGCTCTCGGAGCCGGCCGCGCCGGCGACGAAGGCATGCGCCATCACGACGACCGGCGCACCTGCGCCGTCAGCGCCGCGCCGCGCCACGTCCGCGCGCACACGCGTCATCGCCGCCTCGGTCACCGCCGCGTGCGAGCGCTCCTCGACGCCGAGCGGCTCGCGCACGAGATCGGGCTCGAGGTAGGGCAGGGGGTAGACGAGCGCGCCGCCGACCTCGACCGGCGCGCCGATCTGGGCCGGGTCGGTCGCGACGTGGACGCGCGCCCGCGCCAGCAGCTCGGCGCCGAAGCCGAGCCGCGCGGCCGAGTCGTGGTTGCCGGAGATGACGACGACGGGGGCGACCTCGGACAGGCGGAAAAGCGCCTCGGAAGCCAGCCGCACGGCGTCGACCGGCGGCAGCGCGCGGTCGTACAGGTCGCCTGCCAGCAGGATCCCGTCGACCTGCGTCTCGCGCGCGGCCGCGACGACGAAGTCGACGAAGGCCGCCTGCTCGCGCAGCAGGTCCTCGCCGTGGAAGGCGCGGCCGAGATGCCAGTCGGCGGTGTGGAGGAAGCGGGCCATCGCTCCTCCACGATGAACCCCGCGTCGGATGGAACCGGACCGCGCCCGGCGCGACCCGTCATGCTGCCCGCAAGCGTCTCACGATCTGGAAAGGACTCCAATGCGATCAGCTTCCCGCGCCGCCCGCCTCGGCGCGCTCACGACCGGTGTCGCCGCGCTCGCCGTCGCCGCGGCGGCGCCCGCCGCCGGCGCGCAGGACCTCTTCGTGCAGCAGGCCGCCGGCGGCACGCTGACCGGCAGCACGCTCGTGCTCAGAGGCGTCGCCCCGCGCATCACCAGCTTCGCCGACCGGCCGCAGCGGTCGGCCGGCACGGAGTCGCTCGCCGCCTTCGTGAAGCGCTGGCCCGCGACCTTCAGAGGCGCCCCGCCGAACGCGGCGCTGGAGATCGACGGCGCGCCGGCCGGCCGCGACGTCGCGATCGTCGAACTGCGCCGGCCGCGCTATGACGCGAAGGCGCGCACGCTCACGTTCGCCGTCAGACGGCTCGGCGCCAGAGCCGTCACCAGAGGCGGCCTCGCGCGCTTCGGGAAGCGTGCGGACAGCGCCGGCAGCGGCGCCGCGAGATTCGGCCGCGCGACGCTCTTCGTCGATCCCGGCGCGACGACGGACTTCGGCCTCGTCACGTTCCAGGCGCCGGCCGGCGCGACGATCGCGATCAGACTCGACAACGCCGCCTTCGCGCCGACGTACGGCAACGGCGCCTTCTTCACGAACGTGAACACGCCGGCGGGGCAGGGGACGCCGACCAACCCCTACCAGACGACCTCGGTCGCCTCGGCGCGGCTGCAGCCGGGCGGGATCAACTTCACGACCTCGAACACCGGCGCCGGCCTGACGATCGACGTGATCATCGGGATCGCGCTGCCGGCCGGCGGCGCGCCGATCACCGGCACGGCGACCGTCCCGGGCGGCGGGAAGCTGCAGATCGGCTGGGACAACACCAGCCTGCAGACGCTCTCCAACGGCGCCTTCACGCTCAAGCCGCCGAGCTGAGCGGCGCGAGCACGACGACGGGCGGCGCCGCCGGGATCGCCCGGCTGCGCCGCCCGCTCGTCTGGCACGCCCCGCCGACGCGCTATCTGACCAGTCTCGTCACGTAGGTCGAGACGGCTCTGATCTCCTCGGGGCTGAGCTGGTCTCTGAACGCCGGCATGCCGCCGCCGCCCTCTTCGACCTGTCTCTCGACCGCTCTCAGGTCGGCCGCCGACGGGATCGTCGTCAGGTCGGGGCCGCCGTTGCCGCCCGCGCCGTCGGCGCCGTGGCAGGTCGAGCAGTTGTCGGAGAAGACCTGCGCGCCGTCGACGACCGTCGCCGCGCCGCCGCCCTCGGAGCTCTCCGTCGTTCTGTCGGCGTCGTTGCTCGGCTGCACGGTCGTTCTCTCGGTCTCGACCGTGCCGGCCTCGCCGGCGTGCTCGATCGCTCTGCCGGCTGCGCCGGGCGCGACGGGGCCGATGCTGCCGTCGAGCGAGAAGAGCCACAGCGAGTCGCCGTGCGAGGTTCCCGCGAGCGAGTTGCCGGCGGCGTAGAACGCAATCATCTGTCTGCCTCTGTGCTCGAAGATCGCGGGCGTGGAGTTGGCGCCGGCACCGGTCTGGAATCTCCACAGCAGCTCGCCGGTGGAGGCGTTGAACGCCTGCAGCTCGCCGCTGTTGCGGCCGACGAAGACGAGGTTGCCGGCGGTCGACGTGGTGCCCGAGTAGCAGGCGTCGTTTCTGCCGGTGAATCTTCTGCTCCAGGCGATCTCGCCGGTCGTCACGTCCTGCGCGACGAGCAGGCCCGGGTAAGTGCCGAAGCCTTGCAGCGTGAAGACGGAGGAGAGGTACTGTCTGCCGACGACCGGTCTGCTCGGGCCCTCGGTGAGGTAGCCGGCGAAGGTGTCAGCCGCGCATATGTAGACCATGTTGGTCGTGCGGTTGAAGCTCGACGGCGGCCAGTTGGTTCCGCCGCTGGGGCCGGGCTTGATCACCTTCGGGATGTTCGTGTACGGCTCGTACATCTCTCTCGCCGCCTGCACTCTGATTCTTCTTCTGCCTCTCGTCTGGGCGTCGAGGATGCCCTGGATGATCGCGACCTCCTGGTCGGTCACCTCGTGCGGCACGAACGGCGGCGTGTCCGGGATCGGCTGCGTGTCGGCGGTCTCCTGGATCGGGTCGTCCTGGGGGACCGGCTGGTCGGTGATGCCGTGGATCGGTCTGCCGGTCTCGCGGTCGAGCATGTACAGCCAGCCCGTCTTCGCCGGCTCCGAGAGGCCCTTGACCGTTCTGCCGTCGATCTCGGCGTCCCACAGCACGACCGGGCTCGGCATGTCGTAGTCCCAGATGTCGTGTCTGACGGCCTGGAAGTCCCAGATCAGTCTGCCGGTCTCGGGGTCGAGCGCGACGATCGAGGCGCCGTAGAGGTTGTCGCCTCTGCGGTTCTTGCCGTTGAGGTCCGGCGCGACGTTGCCGGTCGAGAGGTAGAGCATGTTCAGCTCGGGATCGACGGCCGGCGTCTGCCAGATCGGCGCGCCGCCGGTTCTCCACGAGTCGTTGTCGGGCCAGCTGTCGCTGCCTCTCTCGCCGGGCTCCGGGATCGTGTACCAGCGCCAGTCGAGTCTGCCGGTTCTGGCGTCGAGCGCGGTCAGATAGCCGCGGATGCCGTACTCGCCGCCGGAGACGCCGGTGTAGACGCGGCCGTCGTAGTAGAGCGGCGCGTTGGTGAGCGTCTCGCCCTCTCTCCACTCGCCGACCTGGAACTCCCAGTTCTTCTGGCCGGTCCGCTGGTCGAGCGCGACCAGTCTGCCGTCGAGCTGGGCGGAGTAGACCTGCCCGTCGCCGATCGCGACGCCGCGGTTGGTCCATCCGCAGCAGATCGTGTCGATGTTCTGCGGGATTCTCGACTCGTACTTCCACAGCCGTCGGCCGTCCTCGACGCTGTTGGCGAAGACGTCGTTGTTGCCGGTGACGGTGTAGATGACGCCGTCGTAGACGATCGGCGTCGCCTCGCCGGAGAACTTGGCGGCGGTGCCCGATCTGTCGAAGCGAGCCTCCCACTCGCCTCTCAGCTGGGAGACGTTTCTGTCGGTGATCTGCGTGAGCGGCGAATAGCGCTGGTTGTAGGTGGAGCCGCCGTTGGTGATCCAGTTCTCGCGCGGGAGCGCGGTCAGCTCTCCTCTGGAGAAGGCCGGGGCCGGGGTGATCTGGTCGGCGACGCCGGCGTTCTGCGCCGCGGTCTCCGGATTGCTGTCCGCCGGTCTCTCGGCCGCCGTCACAGTGACGGTCGTCGTCTTGTCGTGACCGGTGAAGTGGCCTATCAGGTACCCCGCCAGGATCGAGACACCGAATCCGATCGCGACCGCGGTCGCGACCACGATGCCCCAGAAGGCGCCACTGCCGCCGTCATTGCCCATCGCTCGACTCCGTTCCGTCACATCGCCGCCCATCTCACGGCGCTCCTCTGCGACCTACCCGTTAGCGGCCTTGTGACAGACGGCGCTTGCCAGATCAGGCGCGTGGGCGTTCCCGGTTCCGGCTGGGCGGGGGTTGGCGATCGGCGAGCGGTGCGCGCGGCGGTCCGCGCGCTGCGCGATGCTGCCGCGCATGAGCAGCTCCGACGACGGCTGGGCAGGACTGGCGTTCGCCCCGCCCTGGCGCCACTACCAGCGGCTGGCGCTGGAGGCCTTCGACGCCGATCTGGCGGCGCGGCGGCGGTCGACCCACATCGTCGCGCCGCCCGGCTCGGGCAAGACGGTGATCGGGCTGGAGATCGCCCGCCGCCTCGGCAGACCGGCGCTGGTGCTGTGTCCCACGACGGCGATCCAGCAGCAGTGGGGCAACGCGCTGGGGCTGTTCGGGGGTGCCGCGGATGCCCCGCTCTTCGCCCACACCTATCAGGCGATCTGCCGGACGGCCGACCCCGGCGGCGCGCTGCAGGCGGCGGCGCTGGAGCGGCTGGCGGCCGAGCGGGCGCGCGACACGGCGATCGGCATCGACGCGGCGCGCGCGGAGCTGGACGGCTACGAGGGCGCCGCGCGCAGACGGCTCGCGCGCGACGTCGCGACCGTGACGGCGACGCTGAAGCGCGAGATCGCCCGCGGCGAGCACCTCGACCTCGCCGCGCACGACCTGCTCGGCCCCGGCGCCGCCGCGCGGCTCGCGGAGCTGCAGGCGCGCGGCGTCCGCACCGTCCTGCTCGACGAGTGCCATCACCTCGTCTCGACCTGGGGGTACCTCGTGCGGGCGGTGATCGCTGCGCTCGGCGACGACGTCCACGTCGTCGGGCTGACCGCGACCAGCCCGCTCGACCTCAGCGGCGAGGAGGCGGCGCTCTACGCCGACCTGCTCGGCGAGGTCGACTTCGAGATCCCGACGCCGGCGGTCGTCAAGGAGGGCTACCTGGCGCCTTATCAGGAGCTGGCGCTGTTCACGACGCCACTGGAGTCCGAGCGCGAGTGGCTCCAGCAGCACCACGCCCGCTTCCAGGCGCTGCTCGACCGCCTCCACGACCCCGCGCCGCCCGGCAGCGCCGAGGAGGAGCTGTCGTTCGGCGCTTGGGTGATCGCGCGGATCCGCTATCGGGACGCGGAGGCGGGAGGGGGCGGATCGGGCAGCGCGGATGCGAGCGCCGGCACGGGGGGTGGCGGCGCGGACGCGAGCGCGGGCGAGGCAACCCCGCGCCTCTCCTTCGCCGCCTTCGCCAAGCGCAACCCGCGGCTGGCGCGCGCCGGGCTGCGCTACCTCGGCAGCGCGGGACTGGAGCTGCCGCCGGACGCGCCGCGCGGCGAGCTGACCTCGGCGCCGCCGGAGCTCGACGACTGGCTGGCTCTGCTCGACGACTGGGCGCTGCGCTGCCTGCGCGCCCATCCCGGCGAGGCGGCCGAGCGGCTGTGGGAGCAGCTCGCCGGCGGGCTCGCGGACATCGGCTACACGCTGACGCGGCGCGGGATCCGGCCCGGCCGCGACGACCTCGACCGCGTGCTCGTCCACTCCTCCGCGAAGGCGCTGCTGGTCGCCGACGCGCTCGACGCCGAGCATGCCGTCCGCGGCGCCGCGCTGCGCGCGGTCGTGCTGTGCGACAGCGAACGGCCGGCGCGCGCACCGGAGGAGACCGCGCTGACGCTCGGCGGCGGGCTGGCGCTGCTGCGCGCGCTCGCCGCCGACGACCGCACCGCGCTGCTGCGCCCGCTGCTGGTGACCGGCACCACGGTCGCATGCGCACCCGGCGACGCGGAGCAGTGGCGCGCGGCGCTGGCGGCCGAGCTGCCGGGGGAGGTGGCGGCGGTGCTGCGGGTGGAGGCGCTGGAGGGTGCGACCGGCGACGCCCCGCTCGCCCGCCTCACCGCCGACCACGCCGCCTGGACGACCGCGACCTACGTCCGGGCCGTCACGCGCGCGTTCGCGCGCGGGCCAGATGCCCCCGGCCGCGTCCTGATCGGCACGCGTGCGCTGCTCGGCGAGGGGTGGGACTGCCCGCCGGTGAACGTGCTCGTCGACTGCACCGCGGTCGCGGCGTCGGTCTCGGTGCGGCAGATGCGCGGGCGCTCGCTGCGGCTGGACCCCGGCGACGGCGGCAAGATCAGCTCGAACTGGGACGTCGTCTGCGTCGCGCCGGACATGGTCCGCGGGACCGCCGACTACGAACGCTTCGTGCGCAAGCACCTGCATCTGTTCGCGCCGGCCGAGGACGGCGAGATCGAGGCGGGGCCGTCGCACGTGCACCCGGAGATGGGGCCGTT
>DATIOB010000275.1:0-3399 GCA_035473605.1 Conexibacter sp. | reverse complement strand
CACCCCCGCGCGCGGCGTGCCCCGCCCGCTACGGCGTGCTCACCTGCTCGCGCGCGTACTGGGCGCAGTCGAGTGCGATCGGGCGGAAGTCGCGTGCGAGGTCGCGCGTCGTGAACGGCGGCCGCGGCTGCACTCTGACGGCTATGTTCGCGCGGTCCTCGTTGCGCGAGCGGCAGGAGCGCAGCGTCGCGTCGTAGCGAGAGCGCTGGATCTCGTCGGCGCGGTCGGCGTTGCTCGCGGCGGTGTAAGCGAGCGCGCCGAAGCCGGCGCCGAGCGCGACGAACGAGATCGCCAGCGCGACCGCGGCGAAGCGGTCCTTGTCGTCGTAGAGGCGCCGCAGTGTGCCGCGCATCCCACGGCCGCTCATGCCCGCCCCCGCGCCTGCAGCACGATCAGCGCAGCCGAGCCGGCGATCGTGAGGCTGAAGCCGATGATCGCGAACAGGACCCGGTCGAGCGTCCCCGTGACCTTGTCGAGGTCGACCTGGTCGGCCTTCTGGTCGGCGAGCTTCTCGACGCGCGCGTCGAGCTTCGCGTCGAGCCGGTCGATCCGCTCGCCGAGCTGCTCGGCGCGGTGGTCGGAGCCGGCCTTGACGTGCGCGATCCGGTCGTTGAGCGCCTCGTAGCGGGCGGCCACGTAGTCGTCAGGTGGTGCCATCGCGCGCCCTCCATCCGTCTGCGATCCCCTCAGAGCTTGATGATGAAGTTGATGCCGAACGACGGTTGTACGTTGTTGTGAACTGCGTCTCTACCAGCCGAACCCGTCGCACCGCCCGCGGTGCCCACGACGACGGGCGTCGTCCCGACGCCCGCCTGGAACGGTCCCATGCTCGCATTTGGCGGGCTGTACGTGTGCGTGTGTGCAGGCATCTCGTCGACCGTCAGTCTGTGCGTCTCGGAGCCGACCCGCTGGCCGAGCGTTCGGTTCGACGTCGGGATGACCGCGTTGGCGCCGACGCCCATCGGAACCGTGCCGCGCATGTCGGGCAGCAGCGGGTCTGCGCCCGATCTGCCGAACGGGAAGCTCGCCGCGATCAGCGCGCTGCGAAGGGCGCCCGCCGTCGTCAGCGCCGTCCCGTTGCAGATCGCCCAGCTGCTCGGCGCGGTCGGCAGCGACCACATGCGGATCTCGCCCGGCATGACGGCGGCGGCGAGCACGGCGGCGACTCTGGCGCCAAGGTCGGTCGCGAGCGCCTCCACGTCAGCGTCGACGTCGTCCAGCGGCACGCCCACGCTCTCCTCGATCCGCGCGAAGTCGCCTCCCGCAGGTCGGGTGTATCCGCGATATCTCGTTCTCGTTGCCATGGTGTCCCCTAGTAGTTGATGAGGTCGTCCCAGGTCCCGACCGTCTCGACGTCGTCCCAGGTGCTCCAGCGTTGTGAGACATCGGTCCAGTCCCGCTCGTCACTGATCACGACGTCGTAGATGAGGCCGGCGGGGATGCGGGCGAGGATCCGCGCGGCGAGGTCGGCGACCGTGATGCCCGGGCTGCGCGATGGCGACGCATAGCGCTCGCCGAGCGACTCCCAGCTGGGCGTGTCGGCGTCGCCGAAGCCGCTCGGCGTCTCGTTCTGCTCGACCATCAGCGCCGTCGCCTGCAGCGCCACGGTGTCGAGCGGCGTCCCCGACGTCAGCCCGAGCTGGAACTGCGCGTAGGCGGCCGCGGGCGGCGCCAGGAACGTCGCCGACAGGCGCGTGTCCGGGGCCAGCTCGTCGGCGATCGTCGGCCCCTGCTCGAAGGTCAGCGCCGCACCGGCCGCGTTGTACCACTGGACGGCCCACCCGATCCCGCGCTCGAAGGAGAGGTCGGTCGTCGGGTCGGTGACGGTCACGTATCCCGAGACGACGTAGGGCTTGTCCGGCTCGACGGGCACGCCTCTCGTGCCGCCGGCGGTGATCGCCAGCGACAGACGGTCGGCGAAGACCGCGTCCCGGTGCGTTCCCGTGAGCTGGAAGCAGTACGGGGTGCCGCTGTGCCAGCTGCAGGTCTCGCGCGTCAGCGTCACGGCGGTGAATGAGCTCGCGACGCTCATGACGGACGCCATCAGATCGGTGCCGACGGCGGCGCGCGCGTTCGGGACGAGGTTGACGCGGGCGAGGTTCCTGATCCGCGATCTCTTGACGATCACGCGCCCGTGGTGGGGCGCGTCGACGCCGATGCCGAGCGACGGGTTGTAGCGCTCGCGCACGACGACGCCCTCGCCGTCGGTGAACCCGAGCGCGAACGATCTGACCGACTCCGGCTGCCCGCGGACGTAGCCGTCGCGGCGCTTGATCGCCTCGCGCCGGGCGTCGTCGTCGAGCGGCTCGATGCCGCGCACGCCGGCGAGCTGCCCGACGAACGGCAGCAGGTCTATCTCGCCCTCGCGGCCCGGCGCTCTGCTCGGATGCGCCGCTCTCGACCAGCCCGAGCGCGCCATCGTGACGACGACGGGCTGATGCGCGCGGCCCTCGTCGGAGATGCCCGAGAGGGCCGCGACGCCCGGCTCGCTCCACGCGCGCACGAGGTCGGAGATCGGCTGGCGCATGCGGCCGAGCGCCTCGCACAGGTGCGCCAGCGGCCAGCCGCTGTGCTCGTCGTCGTAGGCGAGCGGCGCCAGCGCCCGGTACAGCTCGCGGCCGCACGAGCCCATCTCGAAGTCTGGGCCCGCATCGTCGAACTGGAGCGACAGGATCAGGTCGCCGTCAGGCATCAGAGCACTCCCACGGAGGTCGAGGTGGTCCAGCCCGCGCTGGTGCGCACGAGCACGTTGCGTTCGCTCCAGCCGCTGCCGGTGAGGACGGCGGCCGGCGAGCGGTACGGGATCGGCAGGGCGCTCGTCAGCGTGACGGCGGTCCCGGTGTGGTCGTACTCGTGGGCCGAGCCGACGAGGTCGAGCACGGGCGTCGTCGTGCTGCTCTGGTCGAACAGCCACAGCGCCCGCGGCGAGCCGACGCCCGCCCAGCGCGCGAGGGTGGGGACAGTCGCCAGCTGGTCGCGCGTCGTCGTGTCGAGCTCGACGGCCCAGACGGCGATCGCGGCCAGGTCCCCTCTGAAGCGATACGAGCCGCCGTAGGCGCCGAAGTGGAGGTAGCCGCCCGCGAAGGACGCCGGCGTGTTGAGTCTCTGCGACGCCGGCTCCGGCGTCCACAGGCCGGTGGCGAAGTCATGGCGATGGAAGGCGGGGGTGGCGTCACCGGCCGCCTTGGTGACGGCGATCAGACCGAAGCCGCCGCTCGGCAGGAAGCCGTTCGACGACCACGGCTCGTTGCCGCCTCCGCCGGCGGCGTACGCACCGATCCGGAGCGAGGAGTTCGCCTGGAGCGCATAGCCGGCCGGTGCGTTGACGGCGTTGTGGCCCTGGCAGACCGACTGCACGCCAGTCGCCGACGAGCGCATCAGCGCCGCGATCGACCAGGC
>DATIOB010000274.1:0-4355 GCA_035473605.1 Conexibacter sp. | reverse complement strand
GCCCGGCTTCGGTCCATCGATCTCGTGCGACGCGCGGATCGTTCCCAACGTCGTCGCGCTGATGCGCCGCTACCGGCAGCGCGTCACCGCCTGCCAGGAGGCCGGGCACGCGCTGACGGGCGAGCATCCGATCGGCGCCGGCCTGGACATCGTCCCGGCCGACAACGCCGACTGGTCGGGCACGATGCGGCTCGCGCGCGCGGCCGGGTGGAAGGAGAGCTGCGCGGCCTCGGGCGTCGCGCCCGCGTGCGCGAGAGCGCCGTTTCGGTTCGTCGGCTACAACGGCTTCCCGTCCCACGG
Source organism: Conexibacter sp. (assembly GCA_035473605.1). Classification (GTDB taxonomy): domain Bacteria; phylum Actinomycetota; class Thermoleophilia; order Solirubrobacterales; family Solirubrobacteraceae; genus Conexibacter. The sequence goes on along the minus strand of DATIOB010000274.1, from coordinate 4,055 downwards.
CGACCCTGCGCACTGCGCCTATCCGTGCCCGCCGCACCTGCACCTGTCGTGGAACACGTCGGCGTCCAGCGGCGGTCCTGAGAACGCGCCGCGCAGCTCGTACTTCGCGCCGTCGTGGGTCGACGTCTTCGGCCCCGAGAGGGAGGAGACGAGATGACCGGCCACCGGATCGTCGACCTCTTCGCCGGCGCCGGAGGGTGGGAGGAAGGGCTCCTGCAGCTCGGCCGCCGCGCGCTCGGGATCGAGTTCGACCCCTGGGCCGCCGCGACCGCCCGCGCCGCCGGACACGACCGCCTCGAAGCCGACGTCGCCGCGCTCGACCCGGCCGCGTTCGGCCCGGTCGATGGGCTGATCGGGTCGCCGCCGTGTCAGGCGTACTCGACCGCCGGCAAGGGGCTGGGCAGAGCGGACAAGCCGCGCGTGATCGCGTGCGCGCACGAGCTGGCCGCCGGCAACGACAGCCGCGCCGAGCACGCCGGCCGGTGCCGCGATCCGCGGTCGCTGCTGACGGTCGAGCCGCTGCGCTGGACGCTCGCGCTCAAGCCGCGCTGGGTCGCGTTGGAGCAGGTGCCGGCGGTGCTGGAGCTGTGGTCGGAGTTCGCCGGCCTGCTCGCCGTCCACGGCTACCACGTCGCGGCCGGCGTGCTGAGCGCCGAGCAGTACGGCGTGCCGCAGTCGCGCCGCCGCGCGTTCCTGATCGCCTCGCTCGACGGACCGGTTCGGCTGCCGGCCCCGACACACCGCTCGTATGACCCGCGTCACCCTCACCGCGTGCTCGAGGACGAGCGGGCGCTGTCGCCGTGGGTGAGCATGGGGCAGGCGCTGGACCGGCCTGAGCCGGCGGTGACGCTGACGCACTCCAACACCGGCCACGGCACCCGCCCGCTCGGCCTGGCGCGCACGCTCGATTGTCCGGCGCGGACGTTGGACAGCACGTCGGGTTCGTGGACGATCCACCCGCTGGTCGCCGACGCCGATCCGCACTACGACACGCGGCAGGGGTGGGGGAGGCCGCGCTCGATCGACAAGCCGGCGCCGACGATCTCGGGCAGCTGCCCGCCGATCTGGATCACCGGATCGGCGGCGCGCGCGGAGATCGACCCGGCGCCCGGCGGCTACCGCCCGCGACGCGGCGAGCGGGTCACCGTCGAGCAGGCGTCGGTCCTGCAGGGCTTCCGGCCCGACTACCCGTGGAGCGGGTCGCGCGCCCGGCAGTTCCGCCAGATCGGCAACGCCGTCTGCCCGCCGCTGGCGCGGCAGGTCCTCGCCGCCGCGATGGCACCGACCAACCCCAGCGGCGGCCTGGGATGAGGCCGGGAGCGTGCGCGGCCGACTGCGTTTTCGGACGCGTTTTCCAGCGCGTTTTCGGCTGCGTTTTCGGGCGCGTTCTCGGGCGCGCCGGCCGATATCGGAGACCGGCCGCGATCGCCGGTGGCAGCGGTGATCGCGGGGCCGGTCGTTTGGCGACATCTATCCCGCGAAGCGGGGGTGACCATCATGAAGGCGACTGAACGAAGAGACGCGATCGCGCTGCTGCTCGTCGCTGGCGCGCTGCTGGCCGGGCTGATCGCGACGCAGATAGGCGGGTGGCTGGACGCCGTGGTCGAGCTGGCTCGCTCCCCGCTCGTGCCCGTGCTCGCCGGTGTCGCTCTCGCGGGCCTCGTCGCGCTGCTCCTCGTCCGCGCGATCGCGACCCGACGTGCCCTCGCCCGCCGGGTCGGCGTCGCGATGATCCCGGCCGACTCGTTCGCTCCCGACCCCGAGGCCGTGACGCGGTTCGCCGCCGGCCTCTCGCGCACGCGCCGCCTGAGCGACCTGCTGCGCTGGCGCGCTACCACGGTCCGCGTCCGGATCGACACCGACCCGGCCGGGCTGCTGCGCTACGGCGTCGAGCTGCCCGACCACGCCCGCGCCGCGCTGCGCACCGCCGCCGCCGGCTATGACGCCGTCGAGCTGCACGACCTCGACCCACCGCCCGCCGACCATGACGACGAGGGCGGCGAGGAGCGGGTCGAGGTCGCGCGGGCGGAGCTGGTGCTCGCGCGCCCGAGCGCCTGGCCGCTGCGCGACGCGGGGATCGACCCCGACCCGCTCGCCGCCTTCGCCCGCACGCTCGAGACGCTGCGCGTCGACGACGAGCGTGCGGTCGTCTGCGTCGACCTGCTGCCGATCAGCCCCGGCCGCCGCCGACGCATCCGGCGCAGACTGCTGCGCGCCGCCGACCGCGCCCACCACGACCACCGGCGCGCGCTCGGCGGTCTGCTCGAACCCGAGCAGCCGGCCGGGCGCCAGACGGTGCCCGAGCTGATCGAGCGGCGTGCCGGTCACCGGGCGCTTGCAAGCAAGCTCGGCTCGCCCGAGCCGCTGTTCGAGATCCAGGTGCTGCTGCGCGTCACCAGCCCCACCCGCGGGCGCGCCGTCGCGCAGCTGCACGCCCTGCTCGGCGCGTTCGACAGCTTCGCCGGCGAGAACCACTTCCGCGTCAGCGGCCTGCGGCTGCCCGGCGGCTTCCTCGGCGCGGACGCGCCGTGGCGACGGCGCCGCTTCGACCGCCGCGCCCGAACCGGCCTGTTCAAGCCCGCCCGCCGTCGGATCGTCACCGCGAGCGAGATCGCCGGCCTGCTCAAACCGCCCACCGCCAGCTGCGGCGCGACCGGCGTGCTGCGGTCCGGCGGCGTCATCCCGCAGCCGCCGCGCGACCTGCCGACCTTCACCGGCCAGCCCGGCCTGCTGCCGCTCGGCCGCGTCCGCGACGCCGTGAACGGGGAGCGGGTCGTCGGCGTGCCGCTGGAGGGGACGTTCTTCACCTACATGGCCGGACGGTCTCGCTACGGCAAGACCGAGACCGGCATCGGCCAGTTCGTGCACCTCGCCCGCACCGGTCACGGCTGCTTCTTCCTGGACCCGCACGAGGACGCGATCGAGCGGATCAAGCACTACCTCACCGACGCCGAGCGCGACCGGATCGTCGAACTCGATTTCGCCGACCACCGGGCCGGCCGGCAGCCGGGCTGGAACCTCTTCGCCGCAGGCGAGCGTCCCCGTCACCAGCAGGTCGACGCGATCGTCGACGCCTTTGCCAGCGCGCTGCGCTGGGACGAGGTCAACGCCCGCGCGCTCAACCTCACCACCCAATCGGCCCAAGCGCTCACCGACCTCGCCGATGCGCTCCCGGCCGAGCTGGCGCCGACGATCTTCCAGATCCCGACGCTGCTGACCGACGCCGAGTGGCGGGCAGCGGTGCTGCCGAAGGTCGCGCCCGCCACCCGCCAGTTCTTCACCGAGCGGTTCCCGCTGCTCAGCTCCGAGGCGATCACGCCGGTCACCAATCTGATCGACCGGCTGCGCGCCGCGCCCGCCGTCGCCGCCGTGCTCGGCAACCCGACCTCGCAGTACGACGTGCGCGCCGCGATGGACAGCGGCGCGATCGTGCTCGCCTGCCCCGGCTCGGGCGCCACCCGCGACAAACTCGTCGCCAACTTCCTCGTCTACGACCTGCTGCACGCGGCGAAGTCCCGCGCGACGCTCGACCCCGAGCGGCGGCGGCCGTTCTTCGTCTTCCTCGACGAGGTGCAGACCTACGACGGCGCCTCCTCGGGTAACCTCGCCGCGCTGCTGGAGCAGACCGCCAAGTACGGCATCCGCGCGTTCCTCTTCAACCAGAACCCCGAGCGGCTGACACCGGCGACGCTCAACGCCGTCACCACCAACCGCTCGCACCTGCTCAGCACCACGCTCAACGCCAGCGGCGCCGGCATCATCGGCCGCGAGTGGGAGGGACAGATCGACCGCGAACTCCTCACCCGCCTGGAGCGCTACACCTTCCTCGCCTCGATCACCCACCACGGCAGAGCGACCCCGCCGTTCCTCGTCCACGGCCTCCCCGCAGACGACCTCTATGACCGTCAGCCGGGCGAAGCCGCACCGCCGCGCGAGGACGGCGCGGCGTCGGCCGCGAAGACGATCGCGGCGCTCGATAGGCATGACGCCCGCATCCTCGCCGCCCTGGGGCGCGGCAGGCGGGACGAGGACGAGCCGCCGGCCGAGCGGACGGT
>DATIOB010000273.1:0-2813 GCA_035473605.1 Conexibacter sp. | reverse complement strand
GCGTCGCGAGGCGCCGCGTCAGCGGTCGCCGGCGATGTCGCCGACGTAGGCGAGCGCTTCGCGCGCGAGCGGCAGCCACTCGTCGCGGCGGTCGTGGCCGAGCGTGACCCACTCGCGCATCGTCCGTCTGCCCATCCGCAGCGGCTCGGCGCCGCCCTCGACCAGCTCCTGGCAGCGCGCGGCCGGCAGCTTCACGACGAGCCGGCCGCCGACCAGCATCGCCGCGATCCTGCCGCCGACCTTGACGCCGGGGCCGCTGCCGAAGCCCGTCCCGCTCGTCGTGCCCGGCTCGCGCAGCAGCGCCTCCTCGACCTCCGCGAATGCGCTCTCGGGCGTCGCCATCGCGCGAGCGTAGCGGTCGCGACGGCGGCGCACCGGTTCCCAGGGTGACCGGGTGGGGCGCGTCGCGATGAGTTTCGCGACCCGCAGCGGTCTTGGCCGCACACCCCGACGATTGGGAGGACGCGATGAGCAGCCGGACGGAGCACGAGAGACACGCGCCGGCCACGGCCGTTGGTGGGATCCCGACGCTGTACGTCTGCCACGGCGACGACGACGGGCCGCGCTTCCACCCCTGCAAGCAGGTGCAGGACGCGCTGCGCGAGGCCGGGATCGAGTACCGCAGAGTGAACGGCGGCCACGGCCATCCGATCCCGTTCCTGCGCAGAGGCTCGCGCGAGCGGGTGCGGCAGGCGACCGGCGAGGAGAAGCTGCCGGCGCTGGTGCTCGCCGACGGCACCGTCATCGTGCACTCGAAGAAGATCCTGCGGTGGGTGGCTGAGCAGCGGCGCTGAGCTGGGCGCGGGGCGGCGCGCGATCGCGAGCGCGGCCCTTCACGCGTCGGCGGCCGGCAGCGGGCGCAGCGTCGCGCGGCGCGCGATCGCGAGCGCGGCGGCGAGCGCGGGCGGGAGCGCGACGAGCAGCAGCGCGCCCGTCGCGTCGCCGCGCGCGAGCTGACCGGCGCCGGCGGCGCCGAGCGCCAGCCCCGCGCCCTGGCCGCTCGTGAGCCACGTGAACGCCTCGATCGCGCGCGCCGGCGCGACGAGCCGGTCGAGCAGCTCGAACAGCGCGACGTTCAGCACGCCGAAGGCGGTGCCGGCCGCTGCTGCGGTGACCGTCAGGCCGCCGAGCGAGGGGGCGAGCAGGCAGAGCGGCAGGATCAGCGCGAGCGCGAGCGAGGCGGCGAGGTAGCGGGTCGGCGCGTCGCGGGGGAGCCGGCGGCGAGCGCGTCGGCGTTCGCGCGGGGGCGCGGCGTCGCGCTCGCGTCGGTGCGTGCGCCCGCCCGTGCGCCCGCTCCAGAGCGAGGCGACGACGCTCGCGGTCGCGAACAGCGCCAGCGGGAGCGCTCCGCGTGCGGCGGCACCGCCGTCAGCGGCGGCGAGCGCCGGGGCCGCGACCTCCAGCGCGCCGAGCCACAGCCCGAGCGCGATCTCGCAGACGACGAGCGTTCGCAGCGCGCGATTGGCGCGGAGGCCGCGCGCCCGCGTCGAGCAGCGGAGCGTTTCGTACCGTGGCGGTACAAGACTCTCCGCTGCTCGGGTGGCGATGGCGACTGGTGCGGCGGCTCGCGACGAGGCGGGCGCGGCGGCACGTGGCGCGGCGCGCGCGAGCAGCAGCGCGCCGGCGACCACACCCGGGATCAGCGCCGCGAGCGCGACGAGCGGAACGGCGAGGGCGGCCAGCGCGCCGGTCAGCGCCGGGCCGGCGACCTGCGCCGCGTCGCCGAGCGCGGCGTTGAGCGCGTGACCGCTCCGCGCCAGCTCGGCGCCGGCGACGCGCGGCCAGAGCGAGCGAGCGGTCGCGATCAGCGGCGGCGCGGTGGCGCCGGCGAGCGCGGCGCACACGAGCAGCGGCCACATCGCCGCACGTTCGGCGCCCTGCGCAGAGCCTTCAAGCGACGACCCGCCGCCGACCGCCCCCGCGCACAGCGCCACGAGCCCGAGCAGGGCGGCGGCATGGGGGATGGCGAAGGTCGCGAGCGCGCGCGGGCCGCGGCGGTCGACGACGCGGCCGCGCAGCGGCGCGAGCAGCGCCGACCCGGCCGCGAAGGCGGCGACGGTCGCGCCCGCGGTGGCGAACGAGCCGCTCGCCGCCTCGACGGCGAGCACGAGCGCGAGCGCGTACGACGAGAACGACAGCCACCCGAGCCCGCAGGCGAGCGCGACGGCGCGCGCGCCGGGACGCGCGAGCAGCGCGCGATACGACGACATGAGGAGACTCCAGACCCGCCGCGCGCGGCGGCGGTTCGCGTGACACCAGGGACGCGGAGCCGCGCGGCGCGAAGGGCGCCGCGGGCGGTGCGGCCGCTACGGCGGCGTCAGGCGAAAGCGAGCGGGCATGGCAGGAGCGAGCCTAGCGCGGGGATGCGGACGCATGCCGCGGGCGACGTGCCGGACGCGACCGGCGCGCGAGGCGAACCTGCGCGCCAGGCGACCCGCGCGCCACGCCTTCGCTCACGCCGCCGCCCGGTGCTGCTGCGGGCTCATGCCGCGGACGCGCTTGAAGGCGGCGCTGAGCGCGAAGGGGGTCGAGTAGCCGACCTGCTGGGCGACGGAGCCGATCGTCGCGCCGGGCTCGCGCAGCAGGTCCGCCGCGAGCGTGATGCGCCAGTCGGTCAGGTAGGCCATCGGCGGCTCTCCGACAAGCTCGTTGAAGCGGCGCGCGAGCGTCGCGCGCGAGACGCCGGTTTTTTTCATCTCCATGCTTTACAAGCGTACTGCACCGCCTATAATATGCCAAAATCGCTTAAAATAATCCGTGGCAGCCTATAGCAGTCCGCAGGACATTATGACGCGAGAAATCAATACCGCCGA
>DATIOB010000272.1:0-9424 GCA_035473605.1 Conexibacter sp. | reverse complement strand
AGATCGCGCAGCGCGAGCGGCTCGCGCGTCAGTCTGCGCAGCTCGCGCAGACGGCGACGAGAGCCGCGCACGCGCGCGCGGCGGCGCAGGCCGCGCCGGGTCAGCAGCAGCCTCGCGAGCCCGGCGTGGTCAGCGGCGACGCGGAAGTCGAGCTGGCGCGGCGGACGCGGGCCTTCGAGCGGTCTGACGAGCGCGCGCCCCTCCTGCACGTCGACCGCGACCGTGCCGCGGTCCGACAGCACGAGGTCGTAGGAGAGCTGGCGCTGCGTCACGAGCCCCTGCGCGGGCAGCATGCCGACGACGATCCGGCCGGCCGTCTCCGGATCCTCGGCGGCGAGCCGGCGCAGCGCTCGCGGGAGCCACGGCGCGGGCGGGCCGGCCGGCGCCTTCGCCTGGACCGGCGTGCGCGGCGTCTTCGCGGCACGGGCCGATCGGACGGTCGGCGTGGGCGCCGCCACCGGCGGCGCGGCCACTGCCTCGGCGGGCGGCCGCTCCGCGGTCGCGGAGTCGGGCTCGTCCCCTTCCGGCGGAGCGGTCGCGCGCAGGCGCTCGCGGGCGGCGTTGAGACGATCGGCGTCGAAGCCGGGGATCGCCGCCGGCGGCAGCTCCTGCGACGAGGTCGGCGCGGCGGCGGGTCCCGAGGTGGCCGACGTCGTGGCGCCAGCCGGCGGCGCGAGGCCCTCGGGTGCGGCGCCAGCCGGCGGCGCGAGGCCCTCGGGTGCCGGGACGTCGGCCGGATGGGCGAAGGTCGAGCTGGTGTGCGCCGACCCGGTCGGCTCGGCCGCTATCAGCGAGCGGGTCGGGGAGCCGCGCTCGGTCAGCATGCGCAGGGCGTTGGCCGCCTCCAGCTCGCCGCGGACGCGCCTCAGCGCGCCCTCGATCCGCTGCTCGGCGTCCATCCGCGACGCGACGGCGCGCTCCAGCTCGGCGACCTGCTCGCGCAGGTCGCGCTCGATCGCCGCCTGCCGGTCGAGCTGCTGCTGGAGCCGGCTCGAACGCTCGCGCTCCAGCGCCAGCGCGGTCACCGGCATCGCCCGTGCAGAAGAACCAGACTGCGCCGCCGGCATCGTCGCCGGCCCCCGCCGGCCGATGCCCTCGGGGGCGATCCGCTGCGCGGGCCCCGCCGCGGCACGCTGGGCGATCAGCCGCCGCTCGCGCGCGAGCGCCGATTGCGGCGGTGCCGTCGGCGCGGCCGCGGGTGCCGTGGGCTGCTCGGCGTCGTCGTGCGTGCTCAGCCCGCGCGCCGCGCGCGCCAGCGTCAGCTCGGCGCGCAGCCGCGGCAGCGAGACCGGCGAGGCCGCCGGTCGCGCGGGTGCGTCAGTGTCAGCCTCAGGCGCCGCAGCGTCAAAGCCAGGCGCAGGCGCGTCAAAGCCAGGCGCATCAGCGGCCGCCTCAGCCACAGGCGCCGCGCCCGTCCGCTCCAGCTCCGCGCGCATCGCGTCGCGCTCGGCGCGCGCCTGCGCGAGCTGGGCGCGCAGCGACTCGCGCTCGGCCTGCTCGTGGGCGACCTCGGCGAGGACGGCGTCGGCGCCCTCGCGAGCGGCGCTGGCCTCCGCGCGCGCAGCGGCCAGCTCGTGCGTCAGCCGCTCCAGCTCCTCGGTGGTTCGACGGCGCTTCTCGCGCGTGGCGGCGCGCTTGGCCTCGGCCCGGCGCCGGGCCGACTCGGCCGCGGCGGCGACCTGCTCGGCCTCGCTGACGCGATCGCGCAGCGCGGCCAGCTCGGAGCCGGCGCGCGTCGTCGACTGCCGCGCCCGCTCGCCGGCGCGCTCCAGCTCCTCGCGCCGCTCCTCGGCCAACGTCTCGGCGCGCGCGGCGCGCGTCTCCAGTTCGTGCGTCAGCGACTCCGCCCGCTCGGCGCGCGACTGCGCCTCCAGCGCCCGCGCCTCCGCGCGCGCGAGCCGCGCCTCCAGCTCGCCGCCGGAGACCGTCGCAGCGGCGCTCGCGCGCTGCTGCTCGGCTTCCGCCCGCGCGGCCTGCTCGCGCGCCTCGCGCTGCTCCGCTTCGGCGCGCTCGGCGCGCGCACGCGCGTCGGTCAGCTCCGCCTCGAAGCGGCGCGCCTGCTCGGCGAGCGCCTCGCTCGCCTCGATCCGGCGCGCCTCCTCCCCGTGCGCCCGCTGCTCGGCGACTCTCAGCGCCCGCTCGCGATCGGCGACGAGGCGGCTCAGCCGCTCGGGCTCCAGCCGCGCCTGCTCCAGCTCGGCCTCCAGCCGCGCGCGTTCGGCCGACAGCTCGGCGGCGAGCGCCTGGGCGTCGGCGGCGCGACGGACCGCGACCTGCTCCGACAGCTCCGCGCGCTGAGCGCGACGCTCCGCCAGCACGGCGGGATCGACGACGTTGGCGTCGCCGAAGCGGGCGGCGTCGTCGTCGGGCGGGGGATCGGGTGGGCTCATCAGGCGCATACGTCAGACAGGGAAGCGTCGGAGGCTACTTCCCGTCACGGACGCGTGCGATCCCGTCGCAGCAGATGCACGAACTCCTGCAGCAACCACAGAGGTTCGCGCACCGACCCGGCGCGCGAACCTCCGCAGCTTCCAGTTCAGGCCTCGCCGGAGTGGCTCAGCTTGCGCTGCGCGATCACGATCGCACCCGCGATCCCAGCCGCTGCGAGCGCGCTGGCGCCGATCTTCTTCGGCGCCGTTCCGTACCGCTTGCGCAGGTAGCGCGTGCCGATTCTCCAGACGATGAAGCCGAGCGCCTTGTAGTACATGGCCCGACCCTACCCCTGCGGTCGCAGGGGCAAGCGGGCCGGACTCACGACTCGTCGCGCTCGCGCAGCTGGTGCGCCATCCGCGACTGCAGCGACCACAGCTCGATGAAGCCGGGCGAGGCGGTCTGCGAGAAGAGGCCGCCGGACTCGGCGAACGAGGCCAGCGTCGCGTCGTAGACGGCGTTGGGCGACTCGCGCGTGACGACGCGCGCCGAGCCCTTGTAGAGCTTCATGCCGATCTTGCCGGTGACCTGCTCGTTGACGCGGTCCTGGTAGGCGTCGATGTCACTGCGCAGCGGCTCCCACCAGAGGCCGGCGTAGACGAGGTAGCCCCACTTCTGGTCGAGGCCCGTCTTGAACTGGTTCTGGTGGATCGTGCCGACGAGGTGCTCGAGGTCCTGGTGGGCCGGCAGGATGATCGCCGCCGCCGGCACCTCGTAGATGTCGCGCACCTTCAGGCCGACGATGCGGTCCTCGATGTGGTCGACGATGCCGACGCCGTGCTTGCAGCCGAGCGCGCCGACGCGCTCCAGCAGGTCGGCGAGGCCGAGGCGCTCACCGTTGAGCGCGACCGGGACGCCGGCCTCGAACTCGAGCTCGAGGAACTCCGGCTCGTCAGGGGCGAGCTCGGGGCGCGTCACGAGCTGGAAGACGTCGTCCTCCGGCGCGTGCGTCAGGTCCTCGATCCAGCGGCCTTCGGAGGAGCGGCCCCAGAGGTTGTCGTCGATCGAGTACGGCGTGACCTCGGCGCCGCCCTTGACGGGGATCCCGTGCTCGCGCGCGTAGGCGATCTCCTCCTCGCGGCCCATCTGCCACGAGCGCACCGGCGCGATCACCTTCAGCTCGGGACCGAGCGTCGCGATCGTCGTCTCGATCCGCACCTGGTCGTTGCCCTTGCCGGTGCAGCCGTGCGCGATCGTGTCGCAGCCGGACTTGCGCGCGTAGTCGACGGCGAGCTTCGCGATCAGCGGACGGCCGAGCGCGGTGAAGAGCGGGTAGCCGCCGCCGTAGAGGGCGTTGGCCTTGATCGCGGGCTTGACGAAGTCCTCGGCGAACTCCTCGCGCGCGTCGACCACGTGGCACTCGCGCGCGCCGATTCTGAGCGCCTTCTCCTTGATGACCTCGTAGTCCTCGCCGGGCTGACCGAGGTTGACGGTCAGGCAGACGACCTCCGCGCCGTACTCGTCGGCGATCCACTTGAGCATGACGCTGGTGTCGAGGCCGCCCGAGTAGAGCAGCAGGACGCGTCTGACGGCGGCCGGGTCGGCCTCGTAGCTGGCGGTCCGCGCCGGCGCGGCGGCGATGCGGTGGACTTCGGTCTGAATGGGCTCGCTCATGGCGGGCCGCACTTTACGGGATGGACGCCGGAGGGGCCGCGCGAGCCGGCGGCGTCAGGCGCGCGGGCCGGTCATGCGCGTGACCGCGCGGCCGTCGGCGCCAGCCGCGCCAGCAGCCGTTCGACGCGCGCCTCCAGCTCCTCCTGGCGCACGCCGAGCGTCGTCGCGACGTCGGCGTCGGAGGTGCCGTCGAGCAGCATCGCGACGATCGGCCAGTCGTCGGTCGGGATCCGCTGGTGGACGTCCTGGAGCCGTTCCGGCGTGATCGGCGCGAGCAGCTGCTCGCCCCTGTGGACGCGGCGGATGCCGTCGAACAGCTCCAGCATCGGCTCGGTCTTGTCGAGCATCCCGTCGGCGCCGGCGAGCGTCGCCGCGACCGACAGCTCCTCGTGCGCGAAGGCGGAGTAGATCAGCACCTTCGTGTGCGGGTCGAACGCCTTGATGCGGCGGCAGAGCGCGAGGCTGTTTCCGCCGGGCAGGTGCAGGTCGAGCAGGACGAGGTCGGGGCGCGCGCGCTGCGTCAGTCTCCACCCCTCCTTCTCCTCCGACGCGGCGCCGACCGGCACGAGGCCGGGTTCGCTGCGCAGGACGGCCACGAGGCCGGCGCGGACAGCGGGATGGTCGTCGACGATCAGGATGCGAATCACGAGACTGCCCCAGACCATACCCCGGCGCGCGGCCGGGAGCGGTGCCGAACGGGCGCGCCGGCGCTCACAGGTCAGCGCACCGGCACCCGTCGTCACAGATCTCTGTGATCAGATCACGGCCGCGATGCGCCCGACGGCGTCGTCGAGCTGCTCGTCGGAGACGACCAGCGGCGGCAGCAGCCGGATCGTGCCGGGGCCGGTCGCGTTGACGACCAGCCGCTGCTCCAGCAGCGCCCGTCTGGCGACCGTCGGCGCGTCGGCGACGTCGAAGCCGACCATCAGCCCGCGTCCGCGCACGTTCGCCGCGCCGGGCAGCGCCGCCAGCCGCTCGCGCAGCCGTTCTCCCAGCTCGCGCACGCGCGCCAGCAGCTCAGGGTCCTCCAGCACGTCGAAGGCGGCGTTGGCCGCCGCGGCGGCGAGCGGTCCGCCGGCGAAGGTCGAGCCGTGGTCGCCCGGCGCGAAGACGTCGGCGAGCCGCGGACCGGTCACCAGCGCGCCGATCGGCAGGCCGCCGCCGAGCGCCTTCGCGCTCGTCAGCGCGTCCGGCACGACCGGCGTCTGCTCGTAGCCCCACATCGTCCCGGTCCGCCCCATGCCGGTCTGCACCTCGTCGAAGACGAGCGCGGCGCCGACGCGGTCGCAGGCGGCGCGCGCGGCGAGCAGGAACTCGTCGGAGAGGACGTGCACGCCGGTCTCGCCCTGGATCGGCTCGACGAGCACCGCCGCCGTGCCCTCGCCGACCGCCGCCTCGACCTCGCCGACCGTCGCATGGATCGGCACGAAGCCGGGCACCAGCGGCGCGAACGGCGCCTGCTTGGACTCCTGCGTCGTGGCGCTCAGCGAGCCGTAGGTGCGGCCGTGGAAGCCGCGGTGCAGGACGACGATCTCACCGCGCGGCTTCGCCTTGCGGACGAGCTTCAGCGCCGCCTCGTTGGCCTCGGTGCCGGAGTTGCAGAAGAAGACCTTGCCGCCGAGGGAGCTGGTCGCCAGCCGCTGCGCCAGCCGCATCGCCGGCTCGGTGTAGAAGAGGTTGGTCGCGTGCGTCAGCGTGCCGGCCTGCTCGCGCACCGCCGCGACGACCGCCGGGTGGCAGTGGCCGACGTTGAGGACCGAGATGCCGGAGAGGAAGTCGAGGTACTCGCGCCCCTCGTCGTCCCACAGGCGCGCGCCCTCGCCGCGCACGAACTCGACCGGGTTGCGCGCGTACGACGGGATCACGTGGGCGGACTCGAGCGCCTGCAACTGGCTGAGGGACATCAGGGTTCCTGGGGTCGGAGGGGTCGAAGAGGCCGGAGGATCAGATCGCCGGCTTGACCATCGTGCCGAGGCCGGCGTCGGTGAACAGCTCCAGCAGGAGCGAGTGCGAGACGCGCCCGTCGACGATCACCGCGGAGCTGACGCCGCCGTGGATCGCGTCGATGCAGGCGGCCAGCTTCGGGCGCATGCCGCCCGAGATCTCCGGCAGCGCGCGCTCGACCTCGTCAGCGGTGATCTCGGAGATCACGCTCTCGGGGTCGGCGGGATCGCGCAGCCAGCCGCGCACGTCGGTCAGGAACATCACCTTGTAGGCGCCGAGCGCGCGCGCGACGGCGCCGGCCGCCTCGTCGGCGTTGATGTTGTAGGAGTTGCCCTCGCGGTCGGAGCCGACGGAGGCGATCACCGGGATGTAGTCCTGCGCGACGTGCATCAGGACGTCGGTGTCGACCTTCTCGATGCGGCCGACGAAGCCGATGTCCTCGCCGCCGGGCGCGGTCCGGCGGGCGGCGCGGAACAGCTCGCCGTCGTCGCCGGAGAGGCCGACCGCCGACTGGCCGTGGCGGTTGAGCCGCAGCACGATGTCCTTGTTGACCTTGCCGACGAGCACCATCTTCGCGATCTCGACGGTGTCCGCGTCGGAGACGCGCAGCCCGGAGACGAACTCGACCGGCAGGTTGAGCCGCTCCATGTAGGCGGTGATGTCGGGGCCGCCGCCGTGGACGACGATCGGGTTGATGCCGACGTACTTCATCAGCACCACGTCGCGCGCGAACTCCTCGCGCAGCTCGGCGTCGATCATCGCCGCCCCGCCGTACTTGATGACGATCGTCTTGCCGTGGAATTCGCGGATGTACGGCAGGGCTTCGAGGAGCGTGTCGACGTCGCGCGGCTGCGGGAGGGGCGGGGTCATGTCAGGTGGTGTACTCCGCGTTGATCGTCACGTACTCGTGCGAGAGGTCAGAGAAGAAGACCTCGGTCTCCGCGCCCTCGCCCGGCAGCGCGACGACGTACTCGACCTCGTCGCGCTGGACGGCGGCGTTCAGCGCCGCCTCGTCGAAGCGCAGCGCCGAGCCGTCGGCGAAGACCGTGACGCCCTCGATCGCGATGTCGAAGTGCAGCGGCGAGCTGTCGGTCAGCGCGCCGCCGACCGCCTGCGCGATCCGCCCCCAGTTGGGGTCGCCGCCGTGCAGCGCCGTCTTCACCAGCGGCGAGTTGGCGACGGCGCGCGCGACGCGCTCGAGCGCCTCCGGCTCCTCGCCGCTGACGACGACGCGGCCGATCCGCTTGGAGCCCTCGCCGTCGGCGACGATCATCAGCGCGAGCTGGCGCAACAGCGCGTCGAGTGCCTCGCCGAGCCGCAGCTCGTCCTCGGAGAGCGGCTCGACCTTGACGCCGCTGGTGCCGCTCGCCATCAGGATCACGGTGTCGTTGGTGGAGAGCTGGCCGTCGACCGAGATGCGGTCGAAGGAGCGCTTGACGGTGACGCCGAGCAGCAGCTCGGCCGTCTCCTGCTCCAGCAGCGCGTCGGTCTGCACGAAGCAGAGCATCGTCGCGAAGTTCGGCTGGATCATCCCGGCGCCCTTGCACTGCGCCGTCAGGCGCACGTCACCGGAGGGCAGCTCGACGACGAGCGAGGCGCGCTTGGCCGTCTTGTCGGTCGTGCGGATCGCCTCGGCGAAGTCGCGGTCGCCGTCGGTGCGCAGCTCGCCCCTGACCTCCTCCAGGCCGGCCAGCAGGCGGTCGAGCGGCAGCGGCACGCCGATCACGCCGGTCGAGGCGACCGCGGTCACGACCTGGTCGACGCCGGCGACCCGCGCCGCCGCCGCCTGCGTCGCGAGCGCGTCGTCGACGCCCTGTCTGCCGGTCGCCGCGTTGGCGTTGCCGCTGTTGGCCACGACGGCGCGCAGCCGGCTCGTGTCGGCCTGCTCGCGGCTGACGATCACCGGCGCGGCGAGCACGCCGGAGCGCGTGAAGCGGGCGGCGCTGACGGTCTCGGGCGCGTCGGCGACGAGCAGCCCGAGATCCTTCGCGCCGCTCGGCTTGACCTGCGCGGCGACGCCGGCGGCGCGGAAGCCGCGCGGAAGCCCGCCGCGGTCGTCCTCCTGCACGTGGCCGGGCTTCGGAACCCAGCGCGAGCTGAAGAAGCCGCTCATGCGATTCCCTCCGTCTCGTCGTAGCCGAACATCAGGTTGAGGTTCTGGACGGCCTGCGACGAGGTCCCCTTCCAGAGGTTGTCGATCGCGGCGAAGACGAGGATCCGGCCGCTGCGCGCGTCGACCTGCGTCGTGATCCGGGCGATGTTCGTCTCGCGCACGTCGCGCACGCCCGGCGAGCGGTCGGTCAGCTCGACGAACGGCTCGTGCGCGTAGCGGTCGGCGTAGAGGTCGCGCACCTCGGCGTCGCTGACGGCGCGCGTCGGCTTGACGTAGGCCGAGATCAGCTCGCCCTGGTCGAGCGGCAGCAGGTGCGGGACGAAGGTGACCGTCAGCTCGGCGCCGAGCACCGCCAGCTCCTGCTCGATCTCCGGCGTGTGGCGATGGCCGGCGATCCCGTACGCGGCGACGTTCTCGTCGACCGTCACGTAGTGCGTCTTCTCGGTCGCGGCGCGGCCGGCGCCGGAGACGCCGGTCTTCGCGTCGATCACGACGTCGTCGATCAGGCCGGCGCGCGCCAGCGGCGCGAGCCCGAGCAGCGCCGCGGTCGGGAAGCAGCCGGGATTGGCGACGACGTCGGCGACCTGGATCCGCTCGCGGTAGCCCAGCTCGGGCAGGCCGTAGGCGGCGTGCTCGATCAGCTGCGGCGCGGCGTGCTCGCCGTACCACTGCTCGTAGGTCGGGAGGTCGCGCAGACGGAAGTCCGCCGAGAGGTCGATCACGCGCACGCCGCGCTCGCGCAGGCCGGCGACGACCGGTGCGGCGGCGTGGTGCGGGTAGGCCACGATCGCGGCGTCGACGTCGCCGTGGCGGTCGAGGTCGAGCTCCTCCATCGCCAGCCCGACGCGGTGGCGCGGATAGAGATCGTCGAGTCTGCGACCGACGTCGGAGCGCGAGGTGATCGCGCTCAGCTCGAACTGCGGGTGGCGCTGCAGCAGCGCCGCGGCGAGCGCGCCGGCGTAGCCGGAGGCGCCGAAGACGGAGACCTTGGGACCGCCGTTGCTAGGCACGGAGACTGCCCCCCAGCTGCGCGAGCGCCTCCTCGATCGCCGTGCGCCGCTGCCCGACCTCCTCGTCGGTCAGCGTGCGGTCGGGAGCGCGGAAGGCGAGCCGCAGCGCCAGCGAGACGTTGCCCTCGCCGATCTGCGTACCTCTGTACACGTCGAAGACGCCGGCGTCCGCGAGCAGCGGGCCGCCGGCGGCCCGCACCGCCGCGACGACCTCCCCCGCGGGGACGCTGTCCGGCAGCACGACGGCGAGGTCCTGACGCACCTCCGGGAAGGAGGTGTAGTCGGCGTAGACGGCCGGGCCGGGGACGGCGGC
>DATIOB010000271.1:0-4183 GCA_035473605.1 Conexibacter sp. | reverse complement strand
ATCCGCTCGCCCGTCCCGGCGTCGTTGCGCGCCGCCAGCCGCACGGAGTCGCGCAGCAGCTCCGGGTCGGTTCCGGGCGCGAAGCTCGACGCCGCGACCGCCTCGAAGAAGGCCGCCGGGCCCAGCTCGCGCAGGGCTCCGGCGGCCGCCTCGACGTCGGCGAGGCCGACAACGCTGAGCGCGCCGCCGAAGACCGCGAGCGAGCCCGCCGCGGCCGGCCGCTCGGCGGCGACGGTGACCGCGACGCCGCCGCCGAACGAGGTGCCGACGAGATGGGCGGCCGCGATCCCGAGGCCGTCCAGGACGGCGGTCACGTCGGCGGCGTAGTCGCGGGCGGTGCAGCCGCCGCCCGCGGCGGAGCCGCCGTGGGCGCGCAGGTCGAGCGCGATCGTCTCGCGCACCGTCAGCCGCCGCATCACCGGCGCCCACTGCTCCGCGGCGCCGTTGACGCCGTGGACCAGAACGATCGGCAGTCCTTCCCTCCCGCTTCTGCTGCGCAGGCCGGCGATCGCGCCCACGGGGCCGTCGACGCCGAAGCGCTCCAGCTCGTCCATCTCTGCAACCTCTCTCTGCGGACCGTCGGCGACGGTCGCTGAATTCACCGTACTCGGAGTGTGACGTCGTGTCAAAGTGCGAGTCACATTTGCGTCGAACGTCGAAACGGCTCTGGCCTAATGGCCACCCATCTGCCTGGGCACGTGGGTCGAGAAGTGGGCGTGGGCGAGCTTCCACTCGCCGTCGGCGCGACGCCAGACCTCGGTCGCGCGCATGCCGGCGTTGAAGCTGCCGAGGTTCCCGAAGTCGGCCGCGTAGTGGTTCAGGTAGCTGACCCAGGCGACGTCGCCGACGACCTCGACGCGCTCGTCGCGCAGCTCGGAGTTCATCGCCTCCCCGCCCATGATCGAGCTGAGCATGTCCCACAGCTGCGCGATGTGATCCTGGCCGATGTAGTTGGAGCCGTTGAGGTTGAACCAGACCAGCTCCTGCGGCCCGTCGACGACGCGCTCGCGCAGGTAGCTGGAGTCGAGCGGTCCGTTCGCGTCGACGAACTCGCGGTGCAGGCGCAGGATCTCCTGCTCGTCGGCGCTCAGCGCCGCAGTCGTGTCGGTCATGTCGATGCTCCTGTGGTTCGGGGTGGATGTCAGGACGAGGGGCGGGCGGCGGCCAGTGCCTGCACGAGGCCGGGCAGCGCCTCCGGCGGCGCGAACGGGGCGATCGCGACCTCGTCGACGCCGGTCTCGGCGTAGCGGGCGAGCGCGTCGGCGAGCCCCTCGGGCGGGCAGACCATCGCGACGGTGTCGACGACCGCGGGCGTGAAGACCTTCACGGCTTCGAACGGGCCGCCGGCCTCGATCGCCGCGACGAGCGCCCCGTCGGGGATCGCGCCGGCCGCCAGGTACTCCGTCGTGGCGGCGTCGAAGGTCGACAGCATCGCCGCCACCTGCGTGCGCGCGGTGTCGACGTCGGCGGTCACGAAGGCGGCGACGACCGCCGTGATGCGGAACTCGTCGCGGCTGCGGCCCTCCCGCTCCAGCTGCGCCTCGACCGCCCTGACCGTCTGCGCCATGTACTCGCGCGAGCTGCCTGCGCTGAGGCAGACGCCGTCGGCGTAGCGCGCCGCGGCCTCGACCATCTTCGGCCGGATCGCCATCAGGTCCAGCGGCGGCGGCGGCGCCAGCGGGTTGAGCTTGTACTGCTCGAAGGCGAAGCCGGGGAACTCCGCGCTGAGGTCGGCGCCGGCGAGCGCCGAGCGCAGCGCCCGGTGCAGCGCGATCGTCTCCTTGACCGGCTTGGAGACGGTCTTGCGGAGTCTGGCGATCATGTCCGGGACGCCGGTCCCGACCGCGGCGCGGACGCGCCCGGGCGCGATCTCGGCCAGCGACGCCAGCTCCATCGCCGCGACGCCCGGGTGGCGCCCGGCCGCGCTGAGACCCATCACGGCCAGCTCGAGCCGCTCGGTCTCCTGCAGGTAGACGGAGGCGGGGACGATCGCGTCGTGGGCGCAGATGTGCTCCGCGTACCAGACGCCGTCGAGGCCGAGCTCGTCGGCCGCGCGAACCGCAGGCAGGTTCGACGAGATGGACCCGAACCCCGTGAAGGACAGGCTGAGCCGCAAGGTGTGCACCTCTCACTCCGGCGGTCGGACAGAAACGTGGGACCGAGGCGCCGCCGTCGCGCTCAGCCCGCGGCGCAGACCTTAGGCAACAATGTGACGGGATGTCAAACTTCTCATTGCAGTCACTGTCTCCGTCTGTCAGGGTTCCGCTATGTGGACGTCAACTCGCACAGCCTGTCCGCCGACCGTCGCCGACGGTCGGGAATGCAGCCGGCGACGGCTCGGTAGCCTCCGGCCGATGAACGCACGGCGCGGAGATCTCCCTGCACGACGACGCGAGAAGCGGCGCGATTCGCGCCGCAGACTGCTCGACGCCGCGCACACGCTGCTGGAGGCGCGGCCGTGGGCCGACGTCTCGCTCGACGAGATCACGACGATGGCCGAGCTGTCGCGGACGGCGTTCTACCGCCACTTCGAGGACCGCCAGGAGCTGCTGATGGCGATGCTCGACGACGTCGGGCTCGAGCTCAGCCACGTCGCGGAGAACTGGATGACCGGCGCCAAGGACCCGGTCTCGGAGCTGGAGCGCAGCGTCGCCGGGCTGACCGCGATCTTCGTCGAGCACGGGCGGCTGCTGCGCGCGATCGCCGACACGGCGACCCACGACCCCGACATCGAGAGGCTGTACGTCGGCCTCGGCGAGCAGCTCGTCGAGGCGACCGCGCGGCGCATCGAGCAGGACGTCGAGGCCGGGCTCAGCCAGGTGCGCGACCCGCGCGAGGTCGCCGAGGCGCTGACGTGGATGAACGAGCGCTATCTGCTGGTGTCGTTCGGCCGCAGGCCGTTCGCCGACCCGACCGCCGTCGCGCGCGGGCTCACGACGGTGTGGGTCAACACCGTCTACGGCCAGCCGCCGGCGCTGCCAGCAGCCTCGTGAGCCCCCGGCTGCTCGTCCAGGGCGGCCGCGTCTTCGATCCCCGCTCCGGCAGCGCCCACGAGGCGGATGTCGCGATCGAGGACGGGCGCGTCGCCGACGTCGGCAGCGGGCTCGACGGCGACGCGGCGATCGACGCCGCCGGCGGCCTCGTGCTGCCAGGCCTGATCGACTGCCACGTCCACGTCACGCTCGACGACGTCGGCGTCATGCGGCTGATCCAGCAGCCGTTCTCGCTGCGCTTCTTCCAGGCCGCGCGCAACCTGCGCCGCACGCTCGCGGCGGGCGTGACGACCGTGCGCGACGCGGCCGGCGCCGACCTCGGCGTGAAGCGCGCCGTCGCCAGCGGCCTGATCGCCGGCCCCGACATGCGGATCGCGATCGGCGTGCTGAGCCAGACCGGCGGCCACGGCGACGAGTGGATGGCCTCCGGCGGCTGCGTCCACGCGCTCTGGCCGCCCCACCCCGGCTGCCCGGCGACGGTCGTCGACGGCGCCGACGAGATGCGGCGCAAGGTCCGCGAGCTGGTGCGCGCGGGCGCCGACGTGATCAAGGTCGCGACCACCGGCGGCGTGATCAGCCCGCTCAGCGACCCGCGCCGCGCCCACTTCGGCGACGAGGAGCTGGCCGTGCTCGTGCAGGAGGCGCGCGCCGCGCGCCTGCGCGTGATGGCCCACGCGCAGGGCACCGACGGCGTCAAGAACGCGCTGCGGGCGGGGATCCGCTCGATCGAGCACGGCGTCTTCCTCGACGAGGAGGCGGTCGCGATGATGGTCGCGGCGAGAGCGTGGCTGGTGCCGACGCTGTCGGCGCCGCGGGCGATCCTGCGCCAGGCGCAGGAGGGCACGACGATCACGGAGCCGATGCGGCGCAAGGTCGCCGACGTGCTGGAGGCGCACGAGGCGTCGCTGCGGCTCGCGCACGCGGCCGGCGTGCGGATCGCGATGGGGACCGACGCCGGCATCGCGCCGCACGGCGACAACCTGCGCGAGCTGGAGCTGATGGCCGACCAGGGGCTGAGCGACGCGGAGGCGCTGCGCGCCGCGACCAGCTCCGCCGCCGCGCTGCTGGGCGAGCAGGACGAGCTCGGCGAGCTGGCGCCCGGCAAGCGCGCCGACCTCGTCGTGCTGCGCGGCGGCGAGCTGTCGGTGCGCGCGCTGCGCGAGCGCGTGCGCACGGTCGTGCAGGGCGGG
>DATIOB010000270.1:0-3736 GCA_035473605.1 Conexibacter sp. | reverse complement strand
GGGTGGGCGTGCACCACGCCGGGATGCTGCCGCGCTACCGCCGCCTGGTCGAGCGCCTGACCCAGGCCGGGCTGCTCGGCGTCATCTGCGGCACCGACACCCTGGGGGTGGGCATCAACGTGCCGATCCGCACGGTGCTCTTCACCGGTCTGGCGAAGTTCGACGGCACCCGCCACCGGCTCCTGAAGGCGCGCGAGTTCCACCAGATCGCCGGTCGCGCAGGGCGCGCCGGCTTCGACACCGCCGGCTACGTCGTCGTGCAGGCGCCCGAGCACGTGATCGAGCGCCAGCGCGCGCTCGCGAAGGCCGGCGACGACCCGAAGAAGCGCCGCAAGGTGCAGGCCGGCAGAGCGCCGGAGGGCGCCGTCGGCTGGACCGAGGAGACCTTCGAGCGGCTCAAGACGGCCGTCCCCGAGGCGCTCGTCTCGCGCATGCGCGTCGACCACGCGATGATCCTCAACGTCGTCAACCAGCCGGCCGATCCGGTCGCGACGATGCGCGCGCTGATGGAGGACAACCACGAGGACGAGCGCGGCCGCACGCGCCTCTCCGAGCAGGCGCGCGCGCTCGGCGACGAGCTGGTAACCGCCGGCGTGCTCGAATGGCTGGCCGAGCCGGACTCCGACGGCCGCACGCTGCGGCTCGCCGTCGAGCTGCAGGAGAACTTCGCGCTCAACCAGCCGCTGGCGTCGTTCGCGCTCGGCGCCTTCGAGCTGCTGAACCCGGAGGCCGAGACGTACGCGCTCGACGTCCTGTCGGTCGTCGAGGCGATCCTCGACGACCCCTTCCCGGTGCTGATGGCGCAGGCGAAGAAGGAGCGCGGCGAGGCGGTCGCCGAGATGAAGGAGCAGGGGATCGAGTACGAGGAGCGGATGGAGCTGCTCGAACAGGTGACCTACCCGAAGCCGCTCGCCGAGCCGTTGGAGGAGGCGCTGCGGACCTTCCGCGAGACGCATCCGTGGGTGCGCGAGTCCGACCTCTCGCCGAAGTCGGTCGTGCGCGACATGCACGAGTGGGGTCGCAGCTTCACCGAGTTCGTCTCGCACTACGGGCTGGCGCGCTCGGAGGGGGTCGTGCTGCGCTACCTCTCCAGCGCCTTCCGCGCGCTGCGCCAGACGGTGCCCGAGCAGGTCCGCACCGACGAGCTGAGCGACATCATCGAGTGGCTCGGCGAGACGATCCGCCAGACCGACTCCAGCCTGCTCGACGAGTGGGAGGCGCTGACCGACCCCGAGTCGGTCACGCGCGCCTCCGAGGCGATCGCCAACGGCGCGCCGCCGCCGCCGGCGCGACCGATCACCGCCAACATGCGCACCTTCACGACGATGGTCCGCAACGCGATGTTCCAGAAGGTCAAGCTGGCCGCGCGCGACGACGCCGACGCGCTCGCGCAGCTCGACGCCGCCGCGGCCGCGCTGACCGACCCGCCCGGCAAGGTGACGATGCGGCTGCCCGCCTGGGAGGACGCGCTCGACGCCTACTGGGAGGAGTACGAGGAGATCGGCACCGGCTCGCAGGCGCGCTCGCCCGAGCTGCTCTCGATCGACCGCGATCCGCCCGGCGGGGGCCGCCGCTGGATCGTCCGCCAGACGATCGACGACCCGTCCGACCACCGCGACGTCGCGATCGTCGCGGAGGTCGACCTCGACGCCTCCGACCACGCCGGCGAGCCGGTGATCCGGACGCTGTCGTTCGGGACCGGCGACCTCGGCGGCTGAGCCGCTCAGCCGGTGCGGCGGAAGACGACCTTCGCCGTCGTCGTCACGCAGCGGTGGTCGCCGACCTTGCCGATCTGCGCGCATCTGCCTCTTCTGCCGTCGAAATTGAGCGTCAGGCGGTCCTTGACGGCGAGCCCGTACAGCCGTTTGGCGCCGTTGCGCAGCGTCAGCTTGCCGTAGTCCTTGCTCGAGGGGCTCAGGTCGGCGAGCTCTCTGGGGTCGTTGGGGTCGGGACAGCGCGCCAGCAGCTCGTCGGCGCCGAACTGCGCGTTCAGGGTCAGCCCGTTGCCGTACGTGTACAGGGTCGCGTTGACGGTCGTCTGCGCCGGGCCGCACGTCTGCCGCACGGTCGCGTCGGGGACGACCTCCTGGCACGCGCCGTACTCGCCGACCCCGCAGGGGACGCACGGCTGCGCCTCGGGCCGGAGGTGGCCGGTGTAGTCGATCGTGCGCGTGACCGTGCCGCGCGTTCTGCGCTGGTCGGAGCCGAGCAGCGTGCCGCCGATCATGTCGATGTCGACCGCGCCGCCGAACTCGGCGGCGTTCTGCTCGACGACGCCTCCGCCCTTGGTCCACGACTCGCACTTCTTCGGGTAGCCCCTGCCGTGCTCGGTCCAGATGTATCTCGTTCTGATCGAGACGACGGTGTAGTCGAACTGCGCCGCCGACGCGGGCGCCGCCGCCAGCGCCCCCAGCAGCAGCGCGGCGACGACGGCCGCCAACGGGAATCGAATGCTCATGGCGCCGGAGGATCGGCGCGGCGGGAAGCGCCGCAAAAGGGGGGATGCCCGCGTGGCCGCCCGTCCGTCTACGCCGGCAGCGCGGGCTCCGCCGCCGGCGGGATCGCGAAGTTCTGGTCGAAGCGGTTGTCCGGGTCGTAGCGGGCCTTGAGGCGGCGCAGCCGCTCCAGCGTCGCGCCGGGGAAGGCGTCGTGGAGGCGCTCGGGGCGCGGGTCGGTGTCGAAGCTGAGGTAGAGGCCGTCGGTGTGCGGCGCGACCAGCGCGTCCCAGCGCTCGTCGAGCCGGCGATGGCTGCCACCGACGGCGTTGAGCGAGAAGCTCTGCGTGCGGTGGGCGTAGGCGGTCGCGTCCGCGGCGACGTCGTTGACGGCGCCGCCGACGGCGCGCAGCTGCTGCATCGGCGCGACGCCGGAGCGGGCGAGCCCGAAGATCGCCTCGGCCGCCTGCGGCGTGACGTGGTGCAGCAGACCGGAGCGGAAGGCCGCGGTCGCGCCGCCGCCGAGGTGCTGGCCGCCGTGCGGCGGCACGACGGCCGGATACGGCAGCAGCTGCGCCTGCTGGTCGAGCAGCGGGCCGATGCCCAGCAGCGGCGTCAGCGCGTCGGTCGCGGCGCCGACGTCGTCGCCGGCCCACAGCGTGTGCAGCTGCACGAGCGGCGCGTCGCGGCGTTGCGCGTAGAGGCCGAGGAAGCTGGTCAGCTCGCGCGGGGCGGCCTCGACGACCGCGCCCCAGCGCTCCAGCAGCGCGGCGCCGGCCTCGAACACCATCGTCGAGTGGACGACCTCGCCCAGCGGCGCGGCCTCCAGCTCGATCGCGGTCACGACGCCGAAGTTCGCGCCGGCGCCGCGCACGGCCCAGAAGAGGTCGGGGTGGTGGTCGGCGTCGGCGCGCACGAGGCTGCCGTCGGCGAGCACCAGCTCGGCCGCGACGACGCGGTCGATCGTGAGGCCGTGCGCGCGCGCCATGAAGCCGATCCCGCCGGTCGTCGCCAGGCCGCCGACGCCGACGTCGCCGTAGTCGCCGGAGCTGATCGCGAGCCCGTGCGGCGCGAGCGCCTGCGCGACCTCGCCCCAGCGCGCGCCGGGGCCGAGCCGCACGCGGCCGCTGACCGGGTCGAGCAGCTCGATCGTGTTCAGCGCGCCGAGGTCGAGCACGATCCCGCCGTCGTTGGTCGAGCGGCCGCTGATGCCGTGGCCGCCGCTGCGGATCGCCAGCGGGACGTCCTGCGAGCGGGCGAAGGCCAGCGCGCTCGTCACCTCCTCGACGTCGCGCGGGCGC
>DATIOB010000269.1:0-3683 GCA_035473605.1 Conexibacter sp. | reverse complement strand
CGAACATCATCTTCGGCGCCACGATCGACGACCGGCTCACCGGGCAGGTCTGGGTGACCGTCGTGGCGACCGGCTACGGCGAGGCCCGCCCGCCGCGGCCGGCACGCGAGGAGCGCGGCGCCGACATCGGCGTCCCGCGTGAGCAGCGCGCCGCGGCCGCCGAGGAGCGCGCGGCGCCGTCGCGCACGCGCTTCGCCGATCCGGCCGCGGGCGAGGTGCGCGTCGCGCGCACCAGCGCCCCGCGCGAGCAGCGCCAGCGCGACGAGCTGGACGTGCCCGAGTTCATGCCGTTCCGCTGAGCTGAGCAGGACGATCTGACCGCAGCGCCGCGGATCTGCCCCCGCGCCGCTGCGGCGCATGGGATGCTGCGCGCGTGAGCGGCGACGGCAAGCAGCGAGCCGGCGGAGAGCGCGGCGTGGTCGCGGCGGGGCACCAGCTCAGCGCCGAGGCCGGCGCCGCCGTGCTGCGCGACGGCGGCAACGCGGTCGACGCGGCGCTCGCCGCGATGCTGACCTCGTTCGCGGCCGAGCCGCTGCTGACCGGGCTCGGCGCCGGCGGCTACATGCTCGTCGTGCCGCCCGACGGCGGCGAGCCGGCGCTGCTCGACTTCTTCGTCGAGGTGCCGGGGCGCGGCGCCGACCACGACGCGCGCGCCGAGCTGGTGCCGGTCAGCGTCTCCTTCGGCGACGCGGTCCAGGTCTTCAACGCCGGCGCCGCGTCGGTCGGCGCCTACGGGATGCCGCACGGCATCTGCGCCGCGTCGGAGCGGTTCGGGCGCGTCCCGCTGCGCGAGCTGGTCGCGCCGGCGGCGGCGCTGGCCCGCGGCGGCGTGCCGCTCAACGCCGAGCAGGCGTACGTCGTCGAGATCCTCGAAGGGATATGCCGCCTGACGCCCGAGGTCGAGGCGATCTTCGCGCCGGCCGGGAGGCTGCTGGGGGAGGGCGAGGCGATCGTCCAGCCCGAGCTGGCGGCGTCGCTGGAGCTGCTCGCCGACGAGGGCGCGCGGCCGTTCTACGCGGGCGAGGTCGCGGCCGCCGTGGCCGAGCTGCTGGGCGCGCAGGGCGGCCTGCTGACGCGCGCCGATCTCGCCGCCTACGCGACCGTGCAGCGGGCGCCGGTGCGGACCGCCTACCGCGGCCGCGAGGTGCTGTCGAACCCGCCGCCGTCGGCCGGCGGGACGTTGATCGCCTACGCGCTCGCGCTGCTGGAGGCGGCCGGCGACGGCGACGGCGGGCCGACCGCCGACCAGCTCGTCGCGGCGATGGGCGCCGCGCAGGAGGAACGCACGCCGGCCTTCCTCGACGGTCTCGCGCAGGAGGGCTTCCTCGACCGCTTCCTCGCCGCGCGGCTCGGCTCGACGACGCACGTCTCGGTGCTCGACGGCGACGGCGGCGCCTGCAGCGTCACCTGCTCCAACGGCGAGGGCGCGGGGATCGTCGTCCCCGGCACCGGCATCCACCTCAACAACATGCTCGGCGAGCAGGACCTCAACCCGCTCGGCTTCCACCGCTTCCCGCCGGGCCGGCGGCTGCCGAGCATGATGTCGCCGACGGTCGTGCTGCGCGACGGCCGCCCCGAGCTGGTGCTCGGCAGCGCCGGCTCCAACCGCATCCGCTCGGCCGTCCTGCAGACGATCGTCGCCGTCGTCGACCACGGCCTCGCCGCCGACGCCGCGGTGCGCGCGCCGCGCGTGCACTTCGAGGACGGGATCGTCTACGCCGAGCCGGGCGCGGAGACCGCGGCGCTGGAGGCGGCCGGCCACACGATCGCCCGCTTCAGAGCGCTCAACCTCTTCTTCGGCGGCGTGCAGGCGGTTGAGCGCGACAGCGACAGCGGCGCGCTCTCGGGCGGCGGGGACCCGCGCCGCGGCGGCGCCGCCGTGGTGGCGTGAGCCGGCGCGGCGGCGGTAGGGTCCCGGCGATGCGCCGCGTCGTCCTCGCCGCCCTGGTCGCCTGTCTGCTCGCCGTGCTCGCCGGCTGCGGCGCCGACTCGGACGACCTCTTCCGCGTCAGCCGCAGCGGCTCGCTGCCCGACGCCCGCGTCGACATCACCGTCAACGACGGCGGCACGATCTCGTGCGACAGAGGCGAGGCGAGACAGCTCGACTCGAAGCTGCTGCTGCGCGGCCGCGACATCGTCCGCGAGCTGTCCGAGGACGCTCCCTACGAGAGAGTCCTCCCGAGACCGGCGAACGCGCAGCTGCGCTTCGACCTGCACACGCTCGACGGCACGATCGAGTTCAGCGAGACCGACGGCGCGCGCGAGCCGCAGCTCGGGCGGATGGTCCAGCTCGTGCGCGAGCTGGCGCAGCGCGCCTGCGGCCTGGAGCGGTAGAGCGGGCGAGCGCGGCAGGGCCGCGGGCGGCTAGCCCTGCCCGCCCTCTTCGGCCGCCTGCGCGGTGCCGCTCCAGTCGCCGGCGACGTTCTCCAGCCGCTCCGGGTGCTCGGGCGAGTCCTCGCGCGGACGGGCGCCGGGCTGGCCGGGATCGGCGCGCAGCTCTTCCCAGTGCTTGCGCGTCTCCTGGATGTCGTCTTCGACGAGCTGCGACTCGCGTTGCAGCCTACGGACCTCGTCGTCGAGGCTCCGCTCGTAGGCGTTGATGCCCGCCTGGTCGTCGGGTCTGTCGTCGGTCGGTCGGTCGGGGGCCATGGTTGCGGTGTACCCGCAGCGCTCCGCCCGCATGCCGTCGCCGCGGCCTCGTGGGCGCGCCGGCCGGGGCCGCCTCAGGTGAAGCGGACCTTGCCGTTCGATCTCGCCCGCGCCTGCGCCCGCGTGACGAACTCGAGCCGCTTCATCGCCGCGCGGAAGAGGCGCGTGACGAGCCTCACGCGCGCGTTCTCGGAGCGCAGGTCGAGCAGTCCCTGCTTCGCCTCCAGCCCGAAGTCGACGGTCGCCGCCATCGCGTAGGCGCCCATCGTCGCCAGCTCGATCGGATCGGGCCGTCTGTCGGTCGCGCGCTCGACCAGCTCGGCGTAGACCTCGCGCGCCAGCTCCGCCGCCTCGGTGTCGGAGACCTCGTCGCGCTCCTCCAGGAACTCGACCGTGCCGGCCGGGTAGGGCAGCCGCTCCTCGCGCTCGACGATCGAGAACGGCCGCGTGCCGCGCGCGAGCAGGTTGAGCCTGCCGTCCTCCATCCGCTCGAGCACCTCGGTGATCTCGCAGGCGCAGCCGATCGGCCGCAGGCCGTCGTCGGACATCCAGACGATCCCGAACTCCTCGCCGCGCGCAAGGCAGCGCTCCATCATCGTCTTGTAGCGCTCCTCGAAGATGTGCAGCGGCACGATCTCGCCGGGCAGCGCGACGATGCCGAGCGGGAAGAGCGGAAACTGCGGCACGACGCGATTCGCCATGTCCGGCAGTCTAGTCTCGCGCCGCGCTCGGCTGCCGGCCGCAGGTCGGCGCGCGCGGCGGCCGCGATGCCGCGGTGAACCGCCGCCCGCGCCGCGTCCGTACCCCGGGAGATGCCGACCCGCTCCGACACGACCGCGCTCGTCTGGCTGCGTCGCGATCTGCGCCTGCATGACCATCCGCCGCTCGTGCGCGCGCTCGCCGAGCACGCGCGCGTCGTGCCGGTCTTCGTCTTCGACCCGGCGATCGTGCGCGGCCGCTTCGCGTCGGGGCCGCGCACGGCCTTCATGCTCGCCTGCCTGCGCGAGCTGGACGCCGACCTGCGCGAGCGCGGC
>DATIOB010000268.1:0-5000 GCA_035473605.1 Conexibacter sp. | reverse complement strand
GGCTCCTGCCAGCCGCGCAGCGCGCCGCGCTACGGTCGCGTCGACTTCTCCGTCGTCCACCACACCGAGTCGCTGACGGCCTACTCGCGCGACGACGCGGCCGCGATGGTGCTGGGGATCTGCCGCTTCCACCGCAACGGCAACGGCTGGCTCGACATCGGCTACAACCTGCTCGTCGACCGCTTCGGCACCGTCTACGAGGGCCGTGCCGGCGGTGTCGAGCAGCCGGTGATCGGCGCCCACGCCGGCGGTTGGAACAGCATCGCGACCGGCGTCGCCGTGATCGGCAGCTTCTCCTCCAGCCGGCCGCCGGCCGCCGCGCGCGAGGCGCTCTCGCGCGTGCTGGCGTGGAAGCTGTCGCTCGGCGGTGTCCCCGCGACCGGGACGATCGCGAAGGTCTCGGCCGGCGGCGAGGAGAACCGCTGGCCGGTCGGCTCGACGGTGCGGCTGTCACGGATCGTCGGCCACCGCGACGTCGACCAGACCGACTGCCCCGGCGGCGCCTTCTACGGGCTGCTGCAGACGCTGCGCGCGCAGACCGCGCCGCGGGTCGACGTGCCGGCCGACCAGCTGACCAGCTCGCCGATCGGCGGCGTGCTGCCGCAGGGCGGGCCGGCGTCGCTGACCGGGCGCCTGACGCTCGCGGGCGGACGCCGCCCCGTCGGCGCGCGGCTGACGCTCCAGCGACGCGAGAGCGAGGGCGCGCAGTGGAGCGACCTCGGCACGCTCCGGACCGGCGGCGACGGCATCTGGTCGGCGTCGGTGCCGGTGACCGTCAACGGCAGCTTCCGCGTCGTCGCCGACGGGGTCGGCGACGGTCTGACGGCGCCGGCGGTCGCGGCGGAGGTGGCCGCCGGCGTCGGCGCGCGCGTGACGCCGCAGCTGCTGCGGCCGGGCAGAAGCGTCACGCTGAGCGGCACGACGACGCCGGCGAAGGAGCGCGTGACGGTGCTCGTCGAGCGCCAGGCGCGCGCCGGCGGGCCGTGGCGGCAGGCGCGCAGGATCGCGCTCGACACCGTCGACGGCGCCTACGAGACGACGATCCCGCTGCCGGCGGCCGGTCTCCACCGCTTCGTCGTGACCACCGCGGCCGACACGATCAACGCGGCCGGCAGCTCACCGCTGCGGACGGCGCGGGTGCAGGCGCCGAGAGGCTCTGGGAGAGGAAGATGACGCGCGGAGGCGGCCGCCCGTGGCCGCCGCCCGTCGCGGTCAGCTCTTCCAGCCGCCGGTCTCGCCCTTGTAGAGGCCGTCGCCTCTGAGCACGAGCCGCCAGGTGCGGCTGAGGATCTTCAGGTCGAGCGCGAGCGACTGGTGCTCGACGTACCAGAGGTCGAGCTCGATCCGCTCGCTCCACGGCAGCGAGGCGCGGCCGTTGACCTGCGCCCAGCCGGTCAGGCCGGGCTTGACCTTCAGGCGGCCGCGCTGGCGGTCGCTGTATTGGTCCACCTGCACCTGGACGGTCGGGCGCGGACCGACGATCGACATCTCGCCGCGGACGACGTTCCAGAGGTTGGGCAGCTCGTCGAGCGAGGTGCGGCGCAGGAAGGCGCCCATTCGGGTGATGCGGTCGTCGCCCTCCTGCACGGCGAGGCCGGCGCCGGTGAACTCGGCCCCTCTCACCATCGTGCGCAGCTTGTAGATCTCGAACGGCGCGCCGTCCTTGCCGACGCGGCGCTGCCTGTAGATCGGATGGCCGGGCGACTCGAGCCGGATGAGCAGCGCGGCGAGCGCGATCAACGGCGCGCCGACCAACGTCCCGATCCCGCCGAGCAGCAAGTCCAGCGCGCGCTTCACCGGGTCCCCTCGGGGGGTTCCCAGCCGGCCTCGGTCGGCTCGCGCAGCACGTCGTAGAGGCCGGCGCCGAGCGCGGCGGTCGTCAGCACGTAGTAGCGCGCGACCAGCAGAGGGCGGGCGGGGATCGCTCTGGCGAGCGCCGCGGCGGCGAGGATCACCAGCTGCGCGACGAGCGCGAGTGCGTAGGGGCGGCCGCGGCGGGCGAGCACGACGCTCGTCGACAGCAGCGCGGCGTGCAGGAAGGGGGTCGCGTAGCGCAGCAGACGGTGCGAGAAGATCATCAGCCCGTAGAGCGGGCCGTAGCCCTTCGGGTCGAGCATGCCGCCGTGCAGGACGATCGGCCAGCCGTGGGTCATCATCCGCCGCTTGCGGGCGAACTCGCCCTCGATCGACGGGACCATCTTCTCGGTCGCGCGGGCGTCGGGGGCGTACAGGGCGCGCCAGCCGCGCTTGACCATGTTGAACGGGAACGAGAGGTCGTGGCCCATGATCGGGTCGACCTCGATGTACGCCTCGCGCCGGGTGGCGTAGATCGCGCCGTTGCCGCCGGTGACCGACGCCAGGCGCGACTCGAGCCCGCGCAGCGCCATCTCGTAGCGCCAGTAGAGGCCCTCCTGGTTGGTCCCGCCTTCGTTGACGAAGGCGACCTGACCGCAGACGTAGCCGACCTCCGGCGCGCCGTCGAACGGCGCGACGAGCCGCCGCAGCGCGTCGGGCTCCCAGAAGGCGTTGGCGTCGGAGAAGGCGACGATCCGGCCGCCGGCGGCGCGCACGGCGGCGTCCTGCGCACGGATCTTCCCGCCGCGCGGCAGCTCCAGCACCTGGTCGGCGCTGGCGTCGCGGGCCCGCTGCGGCGTCGCGTCGGGCGAGCCATCGCAGGCGACGATGATCTCCAGTCGATCGGCCGGGTAGTCGAGCGCGCGCAGGTTGGCGACCTTCTCGGCGATCACCGACTCCTCCTGGTACGCGGCGACGATCACGGTCACCGACGGCAGCGCGGCGTCGGTGACGGTGCCGTCTGCGCCCTCCGCCGCCGCTCTCGGCGCACCGGTGCGCGCGAGCGGCGCCCGCCGCAGCTTCGCCAGCAGCGCGAGCACCACGCCGTAGCCGGCCTGCGCGTAGACGACCAGCGCGGCACAGAGCCAGAACAGGAGCTTCACGACAGGCACGGCGGTGGATTCTTGCGGACCGCGCCCGCCGCCGTCCCCCGCCCGCCCGCTCGCCGCTCCGATCAGCCGCTCATCACCGCGCCCCCGTCACCTCCGCTGGAACCTGCGAGGGCAGGTAGACGACCTCCACGTCGAGGCTGTCCATCCGCAGGAACGCCTTGTCGCAGGTGACGATCGGGACTCCGAGCGTCTGCGCCGTCGCCGCGATCCAGAGATCGTTCTCGCTGAACGATCGTCCGCGGCGCCGTTCGGCGTCTTCGATCAGCGCGCAGACATGCGCCGTCCGCTCGCCAATCGTCAAGCGCGGGCAGTTGGCGAGTCTTCGGTCGGCTTCGACCCACAGACGGCTGCCCCAGTTCTTCTTCAGGCGACCGTTCTCGATCTCCGCGATCGTGACGCGCTGAGACCGAGGTCGGCGGCACGAAGCCGCCCGACGATCTCAGCCGGCCATATGCGATTGGCGCCACGGTCGCGAGCGCCGAAGAACGACGTGTCCGCGACCAGTAGCTCTCTCCGCACGATCACGGCTCGGCCGTGCACTCGTGGAGGATGTACTGCCACAGCGCTTCCTCCTCCTCGGTCGGCTCGTGTATCTCGTCGGGGAGCGCGTTGCTGACTCTGCCCCAGTTGACGATCCCCTGCTCGCGGGCGAGGCGGTCGACGTAGGCCCGCGTCTCGGGCGGGCAGGGCCGTCGAGGACGGCCGTTGGTGAGGTAGTACGACTCAGTGGTCTCCATGCACCGGATTCTTCGCGGGCCGGACCGGACTGTCTACAGCCGTCGTGTTGTCACAGAAGCGAGTGGTAGAGGGCGAGGGTCTGCTCCGCGATCGCGTCCCAGGCGTACGGGCCGGCGGCGGCCTCGCGGGCGGCGGCAGCGAGTCGTGCGCGTGCGGCGGGGTCGGCCAGCAGGCGGGCGAGGGCGGCGTGGAGGGCGGCGGAGTCACCGGGCGGGACCAGCTCGGCGGCGCCGGTCGCGGCGACCTCGGGGAAGCCGCCGACGGCGCTCAGCAGCAGCGGGTTGCCGAAGGCGAGCGCGGTGAAGAGGACGCCCGACTGGTCGATCTCGCGGTAGGGCAGCACGACGAGGTCTGCGCGGCCGAAGAAGGCCGCGATCTCGTCGTCGGCGACGAAGCGGGGGACGAAGCGGACGTTCGCCGGCGCGGCGGCGCGCAGCGGCGCGAGGTCGAGCTTCGGCAGGCCGACGATCCACAGCTCGGCGTCGTCGATCCCGCGCCACGCCTCCAGCAGCACGTCGACCCCCTTGTACGGCCGCAGCAGACCGAAGCAGAGCACGACCGGCCGCTCGCGCGGGACGGCGGCCAGCTCGGGCGGGAGCGGGCGCGGCTCGGCCATCGCGGGAAAGTGCGTGAACGCCCCGTGCGGGATCATGTGGACCTTCGCGGGGTCGATCGCCAGCTCGTCGCGCAGGCGGGCGGCACCGTGCTCGGAGTGCACGACGACGGCGTCGACGCGCTCGTAGAGCCGCCGCTGGGCGTCGAGCTGGCCGCGGCGCGGTTCGCGCGGAAGCACGTCGTGGGCGGTCAGGACGAGCGGCCGGCGACGGCCGGCGACCCGCCGCGGCGGCAGCAGGTGGACGTCGAGCGGCTGCAC
The DNA here is from genome assembly GCA_035473605.1 of Conexibacter sp. Lineage (GTDB taxonomy): Bacteria > Actinomycetota > Thermoleophilia > Solirubrobacterales > Solirubrobacteraceae > Conexibacter. Next base: position 422 of record DATIOB010000268.1, on the reverse strand, counting down.
CGTCAGCCACTGGAAGTGGACGACGTCGGCGCTGCGCGCGTGGGCGCGGAGCCGAACCATGTCAGGGACATGCTGTGCCAACTTGGCCAGCATTCGCAGGCGCGAGCCGGCGGCGCCGGGCGCGATCCGATAGAACGACTCGGTGACCGCATAGCCGTCGCCGCGCGGGACCGCTCCGTAGGCGAAGCGGCTGGTCACCAGCTCGACGTCGGCGCCCGCCCGCGCGAGGGCTCCTGCCAGCGCGTGGTCGTACGGCGGCGTGAAGGCCGAGGGGTCGACGAGCTGAACGCGCAGCGGCGACGAGGACATCCAGGCATCATCCCCCACCACGCATGAGCATCGAAGTCTCCTATTGCATCGTCAACACCGAGCAGCGCGCGCTGCTCGAACGCTGCCTCGACGCGATCGCGCGCGAGCAGCGC
>DATIOB010000267.1:0-9686 GCA_035473605.1 Conexibacter sp. | reverse complement strand
CTCCGCGAACGCCTCCGCGACCGGCGCCTGCACGAGGAACCGCGTCGGCGAGGCGCAGACCTGGCCGGCGTTGCGGAACTTCGCCGCGACTGCCGCCTGCGCGACGGCGCGCGGGTCGGCGTCGGCGAAGACGAGCACCGGCGCGTGGCCGCCCAGCTCCATCGCGCTCGGCTTGACCGCGTCGGCGGCGTGGTGCAGCAGCGTGCGCCCGACGGGGACCGAGCCGGTCAGCGAGACCTTGCGGATCACGTCGGATGCGATCAGGTGGGCGCTGATCGCGGCGGGATCGCCGACGACGACGTTGACGGCGCCGGCCGGGATGCCGGCCTCCATGCACGCGTGCGCGAGCCGCATCGCGCTCAGCGGCGCCTCCTCGGCCGGCTTGAGCACCAACGAGCAGCCGGCGGCGAGCGCCGCTGCGAGCTTGCGGCCGGGCAGCAGCAGCGGGAAGTTCCAGGCGGTGAAGGCGGCGATCGGTCCGATCGGCTCACGCCGCGTCAGCAGCCGCCGATCGGGCTGGCGGCCGTCGAGCACGCGTCCGTAGATGCGGCGCGTCTCGTCGGCGCACCAGTCGAACTGGTCGGCGGTGGCGAGCGTCTCGGCGCGGCTCTCGGCCAGCGGCTTGCCCTGCTCCAGCGTCATCGTCAGCGCGAACTGCTCGACGTCGCGGCGCATGATCGCGGCGACCTCGCGCAGTGCCTCGCTGCGCATCCACGAGTCGGTGGCGCGCCAGCGCTCGAAGCCGCGCTGCGCGGCTTCGAGCACGGCGTCGAGATCGCTCGCCGTCGCGACCGGCACCTGCGCGACGACGGAGCCGTCGGCGGGGTTCTCGACGGCGATCCGCTCGCGCGCGGACGCGCCAATCCAGCTGCCGTCGATCAGCAGTCCGGCAGGCGGAACCTCCTGCAAATCCGGCGTTGTCGGGCGTGCTGGCGGCAACGGTCGCTCCCTTGCGTCGTGACGTCGATCGGTCAACTCTGGCTGCGGGAATGCAGCCGGAAGGCGGGAATCAGTTTCGCATATCAATAGTCAAACGCAAGAACTTGACGAATATGCGCAACGGTGTTTAGGGTTTGAATGGCAAATGCGAACCGCCGACCACAAGGAAGCAGGACGCGACGCGATGAGTGCTGCGAACGCCGCCGGGGCCACTGCGAGCGAGACCGCTGAAGCGGCCACCGCGGCCGTCTCGGTGCGCGACGTGACGAAGACCTTCGAGGGCCACCAGGCCGTCCGCGGCGTCAGCTTCGACGTCGGCAGGACCGAGTTCTTCGCGATGCTGGGACCGTCGGGCTGCGGCAAGACGACGACGCTGAAGATGATCGCCGGCTTCGAGCAGCCGACCAGCGGCGAGATCGCGATCGCCGGCCGCCTCCCCAACGGCGAGCCGCCGTTCAAGCGCGACGTCAACACCGTCTTCCAGAACTACGCCCTGTTCCCGCACCTGACCGTGCGCGACAACGTCGCCTTCGGGCTGCGGATGAAGGGCGTCGGCCGGCGTGAGCGCGCCAAGACGGCCGAGGAGGCGCTCGAGCGCGTCGGGCTCAAGGGCTACGGCCGCCGCCCGGTGCCGGGCCTCTCCGGCGGAGAGCAGCAGCGCATCGCCGTCGCCCGCGCGCTCGTCAACCGCCCCGCCGTGCTGCTGCTCGACGAGCCGCTCGGCGCGCTCGACCTGAAGCTGCGCAAGGCGATGCAGGCGGAGCTGAAGGAGATCCAGCACAACGCCGGGATCGCCTTCGTCTACGTCACGCACGACCAGTCCGAGGCGCTCACGATGGCCGACCGGATCGCCGTCATGCACGGCGGCCGCGTGATGCAGATCGGCGACCCCGTGTCGATCTACGAGCGGCCTGAGAGCCGCTTCGTCGCCGACTTCATCGGCGAGTCGAGCTTCCTCGAGGCGACCGCGCTCGGCCCCCGCGGCAGCGGCCGGCTCGAAGTCGAGCTGGCCGGCGGGACGGTCGTCTGCGGCGTCGGCGGCGCGCAGCCGCGCGGCGGCGCGGTGACCGTCGCGGTCCGTCCCGAGAAGGTGCGGCTCGCGCCCGCTCAGGACGGCGATGCCGCCAGCGGCGAGGAGAACGTCGTCAGCGGCGTCGTGACCTCGGTCGTCTACGGCGGCAGCGACACCGTCTACGAGCTGCTCGCACCCGGCGGCACGTTGAAGGCGCGGGTCGCGATGGACCCGGCCCACGGCCACGCGACGTCGGCCTTCGCGGCCGGCGACCGCGTCTGCGCGCGGTTCGCCGTCGCGGCGACCGTCGTGATCGAGCCCGACGCCTGAGCGACCCGCCGCCGGCCCCGGCGGCACGGCAGCACCGCAGCACCCTGCAGCACACCCGGAGGAGAACCTGGTGATGCATCGATGAAAGGAAGCAGCGTGAAGGTTCGCAGCACATTGAGAGCAGTCTCCGCGCTCGCCGCACTCTCGCTGACGTTCGCGGCGTGCGGCAGCAGCGACGAGGAGACCAGCACCGCCAGCACCGCCGCGTCCGGCGCCGCCACCACCAGCGCGAGCGCCTCGATGGACACGATCAGACAGTGCGAGACGCTGAACATGATCACGTGGGAGGGCTACGCCAACGACGCCTACGTGAGACCGTTCGAGGAGAGATACGGGATCAAGGTCAAGCCGACCTACGCCAGCTCCGACACCGAGCTGGTCGCGAAGGCGGCGACGCAGAGAGGCGCCTTCCCGGTCGTCAGCGTCAACGGCGCGGTGCGCGCCCGCCAGGCCGCCGCCGGTGCCATCCAGCCGCTCGACGTCTCCAAGCTCGAGCACTACGACGGCGCGCCGCAGCAGCTGCGCGACGCGCTCGTGATCGACGGCGAGACGTGGGGCACCCCGCAGAACTGGGGCGTCAACCCGTTCATCTACGACAGAGCGTCGTTGAGCGCCGACGAGGTGACCAGCTACGACGTGCTGTGGAACCCGGCGCTGAGAGGCAAGCTCTCGCTCTGGAACGAGATCTCGATCATCTACATCGGCGCGACCGTCCTCGGCTTCAACGACGACGTCTTCGACCTCAGCGACGACCAGCTGGAGCAGATCAAGGAGAGAATGCTCACGCTCGCGCCGCAGGTGCGCACGACGTGGAGCTCCGGCGGCGAGCTGGTGCAGCTGTTCACCAACGGCGAGGTCGCGGCGTCGCCCGGCTGGGCGTCGATCTACACGCAGCTGGAGAGAGAGGGCGGCGGCAGATTCGCGCAGGCCGTCTTCGACGACTCGGGCGCCAACGCGTGGGTCGACGGGATCGGCATCGGCGCCGAGGTCTCGGAGCCGTGCAAGGAGGCCGCCTACGCCTGGATCAACTGGATGACCGATCCGGAGATGCAGGCGACGCTGGTCGAGGAGACCGGCTACGGCCCGGCGCAGCCCGACGCGGCCAGATTCCTCTCCAGAGAGCTGGCCGAGACCAGCGGCGCGACGAGAGCCGAGGAGCTGCTGAGAAAGGGCATCGTGCGCACCGACCCGGCGCGGCCCGACGTCTACCAGCGGGTCGCCGACGAGATCGTCGCCGGCTTCCGCTAGCGGGCACTGGAGCAACCCTCGTCATGTCTGTCATCCGTCGCCATCGCTGGCTGCAGGCCGCGATCCTGCTCGGGCCGGCCGCGGTGTGGGCGCTCGCCTTCATCGTCGTGCCGACCGTGCTCGCCGTCTGCATGGGCTTCTGGAAGATGCGGGACTTCCGCCTCGTGAAGGAGTGGAACCTCGACAACTACTCCACCTTCCTCAACGGCGACATCTACTGGCGGGGGTTGCTCAACGCGCTCGAGAACGGCGCGATGGCGGCGGCGCTGGCGGTCGCGCTGAGCGTGCCGCTGGCGCACTTCATCCGCTTCCGCGTGCGCCGCCACAAGACGCTCTTCATCGGCGCCGTCGTCGTCGCGCTGTGGCTCGGCTACCTGCTGCGCGTCTTCGGCTGGCGCGTGCTGTTCGGCGCCAACGGCGTGCTCAACACCTTCCTGATCGACATCGGCCTGACGGAGGAGCCGCTGTCCTTCCTGATCTTCAGCCGCTTCGCGATCGTGCTGACGCAGACACAGCTGGCGATGCCGTTCGCCTTCATCCCGATCTACGCGGCGCTGGAGCGGGTCCAGCCGAGCCTGCTGCAGGCGGCCGGCGACCTCGGCGCGCCGCGCTGGCGCCAGCTCGTCAACGTCGAGCTGCCGCTGATCGCGCCGGCGCTCGTGATCGGCGCCACCTTCTCGTTCATCCTCGCCTTCGGCGACTACTTCGCGACCTCGTTCGTCGGCCCGCCGTCGGCGTCGCAGACGATCGGCAACCAGGTCGCCGACAACTTCCGCGCGACGATCAACTGGCCGATGGGCGCGGCGCTGGGAACCGTGATGATGCTGACGATCCTGCTGGTGCTGTCGCTGCCGGCGCTGATGACGCGGCTGTGGCGGCCGGCGGCGCGCCGCCGCGGCGGCCGGCCGCCCGCCACCGACAAGCTCGACGAGGGAGCGATCGCATGAAGTCCGCGCTCCGCGGCCGCCTGCCGGGCTTCGCGCTCGACGGCACGGTCGCGCTGATCTACCTGTTCCTGTACCTGCCCGCGCTCGTGATCGCGCTGTACGCCTTCAGCGCCGGCAGAGTGATGAGCTGGCCGATCGACGGCCTGACGCTCGACTGGTTCTCGTCGGCCTTCTCCGACGAGGGCCTGATGGAGGGGCTGCGCAACACGCTGCTCGTGGCGGCCGTCAGCACCGTCGCGGCGCTGCTGCTCGGCGTCCCCGCCGGCTTCGCGCTGGACCGCTTCGACTTTCCCGGCAAGGCGCTCTTCCAGCGGCTTCTGATGGCGCCGTTCCTGGTCCCGGGCGTCGTCTCGGGGATGGCGCTGCTGTCGCTGTTCCTGGAGCTGGACGTGAGACTGTCGCTGACGACCGTGATCATCACGCACACGACGATGCTGCTCGGCGTCTTCGTGATCCTGACCGTCGTCACGCTGCAGCGCTGGGACCGCTCCTACGAGCAGGCGGCGATGGACCTCGGCGCCGACGAGCTGAGAACGTTCTGGTTCGTCGTGCTGCCGAACATGCGCAGCGCGCTGGTCGGCGCGGCGCTGCTCGGCGTGACGGTCTCGCTCGACGAGATCACGCGGACCTTCTTCGTCACCGGCACCGACAACACGCTCCCGATGGTCGTGATGTCGCGCCTCAGAACCGAGCTGAGCCCGGAGATCAACGCGATCGGCACCACGATCATCGGGATCTCGCTCGTCGGTCTGCTGCTGTGGTCGCTGCTGTTCCGCAAGCGCTCCGCATGACCCCTACGAACATGTCAGTACGAAAGGAAGACGCTGTGGACGGCAGCTCACCCGGCACGTTCCGTGTCGGCATCGACATCGGCGGCACCTTCACCGACTTCACCGTCGTCGGCGACGACGGCTCGGTCAGCCTGTGGAAGCAGGCGACGACCAGCGACGACCCGTCGCGCGCGATCGCCGAGGGGCTCGAGTGGGTGAGCGCCGGGCTGAAGCTGAAGACCCCGGAGTTCCTCGAACGCGTCTCGCTGCTGGTGCACGGCACGACCGCCGGCACCAACGCGGTGATCCAGCGCAACGGCCCGAAGGTCGGCGTGCTCGCGACCGAGGGCTTCCGCGACATCCTCTACTTCCGCGACGCCTTCAAGCCCGAGCGCTTCAACATCCACCTCGAGCATCCCGGCGGCTTCGTCGAGCGCAACCTGCGGCTCGGCGCGGTCGAGCGGATCGGCGCCGACGGCGAGGTCGTCACGCCGCTCGACGAGGCGTCGGTGCGCGCCGCCGCGGAGACCTTCCGCGCCGAGGGCGTCAGAGCGGTCGCGATCGCCTTTCTCTGGGCGGTCGTCAACCCGCTGCACGAGCAGCGCGCGGCGGAGATCCTGCGCGAGGAGCTGCCGGAGGTCGACGTGCTCTGCTCCTCCGACATCCTGCCCGAGGTCGGCGAGTGGGAGCGCACTTCGGCGACGGTGCTGAGCGCGTACATCCTGCCGGTGATCAAGGCGTACATGCGCAAGGTCGAGGGCCACCTGCAGGAGCGCGGCCTCGAGCACCCGCTGCTGATCATGCAGATCAACGGCGGCTGCGCCTCCGTCGACGAGGTGCTGCGGCGCCCCGTCAACGCCGTCCACTCCGGCCCGGCGGCGGCGCCCGCGGCGGCCGCCTGGTACGCCCGCGAGCTGGGCGTCGACGACCTCATCACCGTCGACATGGGCGGCACGAGCCTCGACGTCTGCGTGATCGTCGGCGGCCGCTCGGGCATGTCGCGCAAGATCCAGGTCGAGTCGCAGCCGATCGGCGTCCCCGGCGTCGACGTCCACTCGATCGGCGCCGGCGGCGGCTCGATCGCGTGGGTCGACAACGGCGGCGCGCTGCGCGTCGGCCCGCGCAGCGCCGGCGCGATGCCAGGCCCGGCGGCCTACGGCGCCGGCGGCGTCGAGCCGACCGTCACCGACGCGCACGTCGCGCTCGGCCGGCTGGCGCCCGAGGCCTTCCTCGGCGGTCAGCGCAAGCTCCACGACGAGCTGTCGCGCAGCGCCGTGGAGGAGAGAGTCGGCGAGCCGCTCGGGCTCGACCTGGCCGCTGCGGCCGGCGGCATCCTGCGCGTCGTCAACGCGAACATGGTCGGCGCCGTGCGCGCCGTCTCGGTCGAGCGCGGGATCGATCCGCGCGGCTTCACGCTCGTCTGCGGCGGCGGCGCCGGCGGCCTGCACGCCGCCACGCTGGCGCGCGCGATCGGGATGCGCCGCGTGCTGATACCGCGCGAGGCCGGCACCTTCTGCGCCTTCGGCATGACCGTCACCGACGTCCGTCACGATCACTCGCGCGCGCTCCACGCCGTCTCCTCGGAGGAGCGCTTCGAGGCGGTCGACGCCGCCTTCGCAGAGATGGAGCAGGAGGCGCGCGAGCGGCTGACCGCGAGCGGCTTCGGCCCGGAGGCGATCGAGATCCAGCGCTCGGTCGACGCGCGCTACGTCGGCCAGGTGCACGAGATCACGATCCCGGTGCCGCACGCCGACGCCTACGGCCCGGCGCAGATGCGCGAGATCGAGCGGCTCTTCCACGACGAGCATCGCCGCCACTTCACCTATGCGCGCGACCAGCTGCCGATCGAGTTCCTGCACTGGCGCGTGACCGGCGTCGGCCGCATCCCGGAGACGAGACGGCCCGACCCGGCGCGCGGCGACGGCAGAGCGGTCGCCAGCGCCGGCACGCGCGGCGTCTGGTTCGAGGAGGCCGACGGCGTCGTCGACACCGACGTCTACTGGATGGAGGCGCTGTCGCCGGGCGACCGCATCGCCGGCCCGGCGATCGTGCAGTCCTCGACGACGACCGTCGCCGTCAACCCCGGCGACGTGCTGTCGGTGCTCGACAACGGCAGCTACGCGATCGACATCGACGTCGACGCGACGGCCGTCCCCGCCCTGCTGACCTCGACGACGGGAGCGAACAGATGAGCACCCAGACCGATCCGGTCCTCTTCAGCGTCCTGCTCGGCCGCTTCAACAGCATCGTCAACGAGATGACGCTGACGTTGGAGTACTCGGCGTGGACCTCGATCCTCGCGCTCAACCGCGACTTCTCGTGCGCGATCTACGACGCCGAGCCGCGCCAGCTGTGCATGTACGACGCGCTGCCGTCGCACACCGCCTCGCTGCAGCTGGTGCTGCGCGAGATCGCCCGCACCTTCGAGGGCGACATCCACGAGGGCGACGTCTTCGCGTGCAACTCGCCGTACCGCTGGAACTCGCACGTCGGCGACCTCGTGACGGTCGCGCCGGTCTTCGTCGACGGCCGCCACCTCTTCTGGTCGGTCACCAAGGGCCACCAGATGGACACGGGCGCGACCGTGCCCTCGAGCGTCAGCGCCGTCGTGCAGAACGTCTGGCAGGAGGGGATCCACATCCCGCCGCTGAAGCTCTACGAGCGCGGCCGCCGGCGCGACGACGTCTTCGACCTGTACCTCTCCAACGTGCGCTACCGCGAGCACTCCGAGGGCGACCTGCTGGCGCAGCTCGGCTCGGTCGAGAAGGGGCGCGAGCGGCTGGTCGAGCTGGTGCGCGAGTTCGGCGCCGAGACGGTCACGACCTACGCCGACGCGATGCTGGAGTACTCCGACCGGCGCATGAGCGAGGAGATCACCGCGGTCCCCGACGGCGAGTACGTCGGGCAGGGCTGGGTCGACACCGACGGCTACGACGCCTTCGACATCCCGATCTGCGTCAAGGTCACCGTCGCCGGCGACCAGGTCAGGATTGACCTGGAGGGCAGCGGGCCGCAGGCCAGAGGCGGCGTCAACGGCTCCTACGCGACGACGCAGGCGGCCGCCGCGATCCCGTTCATGCAGTACATCGACCCCGACATCCCGCACAACGACGGCTGCCTGCGTCACATCGAGTGCTACGCGCCGGAGGGGACGATCGTCAACGCGCGCTTCCCCGCGGCCACCTCGGCGGCGACGATCGTGCCGTCGGACGCGATCCAGGACACCGTCAACAAGGCGATGGCCGCGGCGCTGCCCGAGCGCGTCCCGGCCGGCGGCGCGCGCTGCGGCAACACCCCGCAGCTGGCCGGCGTCGACGCCCGCACGGGCGAGCCGTGGGGCGTGATGCTGTTCAACGGCACCGGCGGCGCCGGCGGCACGCAGGGCGCCGACGGCTGGCCGCTGGTCGAGAGCATCGGCGCCGCCGGCGGCGTCAAGTCGCAGCCGGTCGAGCAGCTCGAGCTGCTCTACCCGATCCGCATCGAGCGGATGGAGATCGAGACCGACTCGATGGGCTTCGGCGACCACAACGGCGGTCCCGGCGTGCGCTGCTCGGTGCGGCCGCTGGCGGGCGAGATGGAGTGCATCACCTTCGGCGACAACTACGCCAACCCGCCGCACGGCGTGCTCGGCGGCACACCTGGGATCGGCGGCGGGATGTACGTCGAGCAGGCCGCCGACGGCAGCCGCGCCTTCTTCACCGCGACCGCCCACGTCGTCGTCAGAGAGGGCGACCTGCTGGTCGGCGTCTCGACCGGCGGAGGCGGCTACGGCAACCCCGTCGAGCGCGACCCCGAGCTGGTCCGCCGCGACGTCCGCGACGGGCTCGTCAGCGCCGCCGCGGCGCGCGAGCGGTTCGGCGTCGTCGTCAGCGACGATCCCGATCCGCGGCTCGACCTCGCCGCGACCGCCGCGCTGCGGGCCGAGCTGGGCGCGGTGGAGCGGCCGCTGGTCGACCCGCAGCGGCCGAACGCGGCGACCTGGCTGGAGACCTCGCGACGCCAGGGGGACGAGTACCTCGTGAACCCGAAGGGGGTCGTGGTAGGCGCTGATGACTGAGGCGCGCGCGACAACGTCCGCGCGGGCGGGTGGCGGGGCGGCGTTCTTGGCACGTCGCCCATCGCGCCTTGGTAGCGTGTATCGGCACGGCAAAGGCCCTGAGGGATAGGTGGCAGCGATGGGGGAAAACGGGCACAACGGCTCCAACGGTGCCGCCCAACGTCGTCGGCCCGGCCGGGGCAGCGCCGCGCCCACGCTCGACAAGCTCGACCGTGACATCTTCGCGGCGCTGCAGCGCAACGGCCGCGAGTCGATTCGCAACGTCGCCAGCGTGCTCGGCGTCTCGGAGGCGACCGTCCGCAACCGCTACGGGGCGATGGTCGAGACCGAGGCGATGCAGGTCATCGCGATCGCCAACCCCGTCGGCCTCGGCTACGAGGCGA